>CAZQNY010000022.1:17350-32073 GCA_964594665.1 uncultured Bacteroidales bacterium | reverse complement strand
GGTGCCGACTTTATCAAAACATCCACCGGGAAATCATCGCCGGCAGCAACCCTCGAAGCCGTAGAGGTGATGGCTGATGTTGTAAAAGAATATTTTGCCAAAACAGGTAAAAAGATTGGAATAAAACCCGCAGGAGGCATCTCAACACCCGAAGAGGCAAAGGCTTATATGGATGTTATGCATCGTATCCTTGGTGAGGAATGGCTTACACCGAAACTGTTCCGTATCGGTGCCAGCCGCCTGGTGGATAACCTTACATCTCAAATTAAATAAGATATACCATTATATAAGGTTGTGCGTTATTATTAATGTACACACACAATACTATGAATTCAGAATTTAATTACTCCCAATCCGATATCCTGGGTGCAGGAAAAAGAACAATTGCAGAGGAGGCTGACGCTATCCGTCATATTGGCGATATGCTGGATGAAGCCTTTGTGCAGAGCGTTACGGCCATACTGCGTATGCAGGGGAGAGTTATTGTTACCGGCATCGGGAAAAGTGCCAATATTGCTACGAAAATGGTTGCCACTTTTAATTCCACCGGCACTCCGGCAATGTTTATGCATGCTGCCGATGCCATCCACGGCGACCTGGGAATGATCCGTAAGGAAGATGTGATTATCTGTCTTAGTAAAAGTGGCAACACCCCGGAAATAAAGATCCTGCTGCCTTTGCTTCGCAGCAGAGGCAACACGCTGATTGGTATTACCGGCGATATGAAATCTTATCTGGCCGAACAGGCAGATTTGGTATTGAATACAACCGTAACAAAGGAGGCCTGTCCCAATAATCTGGCGCCCACATCAAGCACCACCGCACAATTGGTGATGGGCGATGCGCTTGCTGTGGCGCTGCTGGAATGCCGGGGGTTTTCAACGGCTGATTTTGCGCGCTTTCATCCCGGCGGCTCTCTGGGGAAACGCATGTATCTCCGCGTGTCGGATCTCTACCCGCTGAATGAAAAACCGGAAGTTTATATTGACACCCCTTTGGCTGAAACTATTATTGAAATTACCGCCAAACGACTGGGATGCACGGCCGTATTGGGCCCTTCAGGGCTGGAAGGAATTATAACCGATGGCGATTTGCGCCGCATGCTGCAGAAGTCCGAAGTTAGTGATAAAAAAAATGCCGGTGATCTGATGAGCGCCAACCCGCAGACCATAAAACCATCAGCTCTTGTTTCCGAGGCACTGGAGGTCATGAAAAAAAGAAGTATTACGCAAATTCTGGTTGTAAAAAATGATGAATATCTGGGGGTTATTCATCTCCATGACATTTTAAAAGAAGGAATTATTTAAGCGCTGTTACTATGGGAAAAATGCTTGATGAATTTGATGCCTACAGGGCAAAGATGAACGAAAAGATTCTTGATTCTAATAATAAAGTCCTAAAGCGAATTTATAATGTAGATACCAATGCATATATGGAGGGCGCATTACCTGTTAAAACCAAAGAACTCATTGGCTTGACAACTTCCATGGTGTTGCGCTGCGATGATTGCATTAAGTATCATTTGATAAAATGTAAAGAAAACAAGGTGACCACAGAGGAGCTCTTCGAGGCTATGTCGATTGCCACACTGGTAGGGGGATCAATTGTGATTCCACATATGCGCCGTGCCGTTGAATTTTGGGAAGAAATTGCAGGAGAGGAGTAAGATATGTTATTACGAACAGAGTCGCTGGTAAAAAAGTACCGTTCACGAACGGTAGTGAATGATGTAAGTATTGAGGTTCGTCAGGGTGAAATTGTAGGACTTTTAGGTCCTAACGGAGCCGGGAAAACAACCTCATTTTATATGATCGTAGGCCTGATAAAGCCATTAACCGGGCGGGTGTTTCTTGACGACCAGGAAATCACCGATTTTCCAATGTATAAACGAGCACAGCTGGGAATAGGCTACCTTGCTCAGGAGGCTTCTGTATTCCGTAGCCTGAGTGTGGAAGATAATATTAAGGCGGTATTGGAATTCACCAAACAAAGTAAAAAAGAGCAGAATGAAAAGCTGGAATCTTTGCTGGATGAATTTGGTCTTCAGCATGTGCGTAAGAGCAAAGGGATAACACTCTCTGGTGGCGAGCGACGGAGAACTGAAATTGCCCGATGTCTGGCTGTGGATCCGCATTTTATCCTCCTCGATGAACCTTTTGCAGGTGTTGACCCTATCGCAGTAGAAGACATACAAACCATCGTGGCACATCTTAAAGAAAAGAATATCGGAATCCTTATTACCGATCACAACGTACACGAAACACTTTCCATCACCGACAGAGCTTACCTCTTGTTCGAAGGTTCGGTTATGAAAGCCGGCTCTGCTGAGGATCTTGCCAACGATGAACATGTGCGTCGTGTCTATCTGGGTCAGAATTTTGAACTTCGTCGTAAATAAGCTCCTGCTACTATGCATTACATCGTCTCCCTAATACCCGTATTACTTTTCCTGGGCTTTCTTTTTTACCTCGACAGTTTTAAGCTGGTGAAGATACCGCAGATGGTGTTATGTGTTTTTTATGGCGTTGCTGCCGCTATTGGTGCACTTTACCTGAATACCTGGCTTTTCGGCTTGCTGGATATGAGCAGCTCAGGTTACTCACGTTATATTGCACCTTTTACTGAAGAAATTTTAAAAGCAGGTATTGTCCTTGTACTGGTGCAGCAAAAAAAGGTTGGTTTCCTTGTGGATGCTGCTATTTATGGCTTTGCCACCGGTACAGGCTTTGCCCTGGCAGAGAATATCTATTCTGTTATGCATAGTGGCAATCAGGATATTATGATCTGGGTTGTCCGTGGCTTTGGTACAGCGCTGATGCATGGCGGCACCACAACCCTGCTGGCGGTAATGATGCTTGCAGAAGTATCGCGCGAAAAAAGCCCAGCCCGTGGCCTGCTCCCGGGATTCCTTCTGGCGGTATTTCTACACGCTTTATACAATCATTTCCTGGTATCTCCACTCATTAGTACTCTTTTGATATTAGTACTGTTCCCGACATTATTGATACTCCTGTTTGGCCGCTCTGAGAAACAATTGCAGCAGTGGCTGGAGGTGGAATTTGATGAGGAGGTGCATCTGTTGTCAAAAATCAGGGAAGGCGCCTTCAGAGCTACAAAGGCAGGAGCCTATCTTGAGTCTGTAAAGTCCAGGTTTCAGCCGGAGGTAGTGTTTGATATGTACTGTTACATTCGTTTGTACCTCGAATTATCCATCAAGGCAAAACGAAATCTTATGCTCCGCGAAAACGGATTCCCTGTTATTACTGATGATGAAACGGAGTCTTCCTTGCTTGAACTTGAAAGCTTAAGAAATCAGATAGGAAAAACTGGCTGTATGGCCTTGTCCCCGCTCATCCGTATGCATTATCGCGATTTGTGGAAACTCAACCAACTGAAGGATCAATCGTAAAGGCGGATATAGGAGTAATCGTTACCCAGTAAATCAAGCATTTTCTTAAAATCCTCATTTTTAATAACCAACGTTGCATGGTTGTCATTGGGATGAAAGCTGATTCTTTCCACATCTTCCAATGCCTGATCCATAAATACGTAAACATGGTGTTCTGAATCATTTATTAATCCAAATGGTGATACAGATCCGGGTTTTAGTCCCAGATATTTCACCATGCGTTTTTCTGATGCAAAGGTTAGTTTGCCCTGTTTAAGCCTTTTCTCCAGGTTATGAATGTCGAGCTGACGCTGATGTTCCAGGATTACAAGATAGTGCCTGTTGCCTTTATGATTGCGAAAGAAGATATTTTTGCACTTTGTCGCATCAATATCCTTCCATGCTTCAACGGCCGTTTCAATGGTTGCCGCCGACTCATGCTCAAAATATTCAAAAGGTATGTTGTTTTCTTTTAAAAATGTATAAACCTGTGGTTGTCCTTTATAATTCATGGGTCATATTATTTGAATAGTATGCTTCAACGACTCTTTTTGCCGGTTTATGCAGCCCTGAAGTCCTGGCAAAATCTGTCAGAATATCCCTGTATTCCTGCCGTTTGTTGGTTTCCTCATAGGGGCAGTTGATTTCCAGATCAGGAAGCCCAAAATGGTTGTGCATTTTGATAATAGTCTTCTTTTCCAGATAAATCATTGGGCGTATGATTTCTAAATTACCCTTTTCCAGATGCGATTTGGGATTTAGTCCTTCAATACGTTTATGCTCAAAGAGGTTCATAAAAAAGGTTTCTGCAAAGTCGTCGGCGTGGTGCCCGAAGGCGATTTTATGAATGTTGTTTTTTATTGCAAATTCGATGATGGCGCCTTTTTTTAATCGGCTGCAGGTGTAACAAATACCTTTCTCCGGCACTTCACCCTGCCCGTGGATCGACAAAGTATGAAACGGGATATCCAGCGATTCGGCAAACTCCTTCATCTTCCCGGAAGATCCCTTCACGAAAGTTTCCACATGAAAAGCATGGATGTTATAAGAAACCGGTGAATACCGGTTTATATATGCCATAGCATACAGCAACACCGTGCTGTCGATGCCACCGGACAGACCTACGGCAATGGTATCTTCAGGTTCTGCCATTTTAAAATCCCGGATTGCTTTCAGGATATTTCCGGCAAACCATTTGTTATTATTCTTATGGAATTGTGGCTCTGCCATTTATCCTTTAATTCCATTGGTGATCATTAGTAAAGAAAGTTCAAAGAGTATTCTTGCCCCAACATTGGCATCCCATTCATTATCTTTTCCCGGTGCCACTTCCGAAAGGTCAAAACCAACAACTTTCCGGCCTTTTTCTGCAATTTTACGAATTAGATAAATCAACTGATTATATTTTAATCCCCCCGGAACAGGTGTGCCGGTATTTGGACACAGCGAAGGATCAAGGCCATCAATATCAAAGGAAAGATATACTTTCTCCGGAAGTGTATTTACAATTTCATCTGCAATTTGGTTCCAGTTTTCTCCATTGAATTCTCTGTGTTTCAAATCCTCATCCATAAAAGCGATGATTCTTTCATCTTCAGTTATTCTGTCGATCTCTTCCTGACAAAGATCTCTGATTCCCACCTGAACAAGCTTTGAAACGGATTTTTCCTGAATGGCATTATACATAATTGAGGCATGACTGGATTTCATTCCCATGTATGCTTTCCGCAGGTCAGCATGAGCGTCAATCTGAAGGATTCCAAAATCTTTATGCTTCTCTGCCAGAGCCTTGATATAGCCAAGAGGGACGCTGTGATCACCACCTACCAGCCCGACCATCTTGCCCTTATTGATCCACTCCTGCGCATTTGCATAAACGTGGTCGTTCAGGTAATCACATCCTCTGTTTACAATGCGCATAAGACGCAGCAGGTCATGGTTTTTGGGGTCAACGCCTTTTTCCAGCTGGTCAATTACTCCTTTGGCAAAGGTTCTGAAGTAATGGTTGCGCTGGATGATATCTGCATTGGGTTCAATGGTAGCAATACGACTTTCCCAGGCATCTTTAACCCGCGAATTGTATAAGTCAAGTTGCAGAGAAGCATCATTTATTGCCTGTGGACCCTTTGATGCACCCGTATGATACGATGTCGTAACATCCCAGGGATAACTTAACAGGATTAATTCTGCTTCTTCAGGACTAAAAGGCAGTCCAAAATAGCTGCCATTGGGAATGGCAATGCCGTTGGGATCGAAATTATCCATTTTTTTCTCCTTTATAATTTACGGAAGACGTTACTTTCCGGATTTCTGTGAAACACTGCTGAAAACCTGTATCGACAAGCCTCCCTTATGCACTCATTGTTTTTTATTTATATGCAAATTTAAGATTAAGTTTTTTATGAAATGAGAAAACCCGTATTTTGCAATAAAATAAGAACAAGATGCAATACCCGGCAGTAATATTGAAGTCAGGCAAGGAGCGTTCCCTGCGAAGATTCCACCTTTGGGTCTTTTCCGGTGCCATTAAGAAAATCATGGGTAAACCTGAAGACGGTGATATCGTAGAGGTTTTTGATAATGGCGGCAACTACCTCGCTACCGGCCACTATCAGAAAGGCTCCATCACAGTGCGTATCATCAGCTTTACACAAACAGCGATCAATGAAGCCTTCTGGACTGCAAAGATAAATGCTGCAGTGCAGGCGCGTGGTAATCTGGGATTTCTGAACAATGAACAGACAACCGTCTTTCGCCTCATTCACGGTGAAGGTGATAACCTGCCAGGACTCATTGCCGACTATTACAACGGCGTAGTTGTACTACAGGCTCACTCAGCCGGAATGTTCCGCCACCTGGAACTCTTCGCAGAGATATTCCGCAATATCCCCGACCTGAAAGTGACCGGCGTACTCTCCAAAAGTAGTACTACCATCCACCAGAAGGACGATAACATCGAAGGTGATAAACTTCTTTGGGGCGAAGTTTCACTATCCCATGTTTCAGAGTATGGCATACGCTTCGATGTAGATCACGTCACCGGACAGAAGACCGGATTCTTCATCGACCAGCGCGAGAACAGAAAGCTTGTGGGGCAATATTCCAATGATAAACTGGTAGCCAATGTGTTTGGATATACAGGAGGCTTCTCTGCCTTCGCCCTGAAAGGTGGAGCTAATGAGGTCCATACCGTGGATATCTCTGCCAAAGCTGTGGAGATGGCCAACCGCATTATGAAGGCGAACTTCGGTGAGGATGTAAATCATGAAGGTATAGCGATGGATGCCTTTGAATTTTTCAAACAGTCGAAAGGGAAATATGATGTGATTGTGCTGGATCCGCCGGCTTTTGCCAAGCATCGCGATGCGCACTCCAATGCCATGAAGGCTTATGCCCGCATTAACAGAATGGCATTTGAAGCACTGCAACCCGGTGGTATTCTCTTTACTTTCAGCTGCTCGCAGGTTATCACGCGCGAGGACTTCCGAAAAGCCATATTCACCGGTGCAGCACAAACAGGCCGCACGGTACGCATCCTGCATCAGCTTACACAACCCGCCGATCACCCGGTAAATATCTATCACCCGGAAACAGAATATCTGAAAGGGTTGGTTTTGATGGTGGATTAATTTTTACTTATCATCCGAGAACCCGATATGATGGTGCGTCCCATCGCAGAAAGGTTTCGTTTTTGATGCGCCACAACGACACAAGGCCATTACACCGTCCACTTCTTTTGTGTTGCCTTTATTATCTTTATAATTTAATTTTCCCTTTACCAGTACAGGGCCATCTTTTAATACTTCAACCTCAGTTAGTTGCGGGTTGTTTTCCTGTTCTTTTTCCTTGTTCATATAGTATGTTAATGCATCGGTTGGACATCGTTTTACCTGCTTAATGATGCGGTCTGTATCCGCACCATCCATATTGATCCATGGCCTTTGTGACGGGTCAAAAACCTCCGGCAACTCCCTGAAACAGGATGCCGCATGAATACATTTTGCAGCCTGCCAGATCACCGTCACTTCACCATTGGTATATTCTCGTTTTATATCTGCCATAGTAATCCTTTTTATGGCAGTATAAACAGCTGTAAATGGCCATTGTTCAGCGTTTTCGCGCTTATTTAATGATAATTTTCTGAAATTTGGAATTGTAACCCGGCGGCAACCAGTCCACCGCCAAACCTATTGAAATGTAATATGTCCCAGGCTCTTTCGGCAACGGAACAGAAATCGAAATATCCTTCTCTTCACCTGATTCCAAACGAATATCCTCTGTTGTGATGTACTCCTCATAACCATGCTTCATGTTTTCATCAAAAATGGTGGCAACCAACCATACAGGGTTTTCTCCTTGTTGCGTGATGTGGATGTCGTAGGGGTAGGGGTTGGATAGGTTTATAGCAGAGACGCACGGCGGTGCGTCTTTATCGGCAGATGTTCCGGAGAATTTTATCTGAATTTTATTGTAGGTCTTAAATTCAGGTACCACCGCATAATACATATATTCGCCCCAGGAGGTTTTGAAGCTGTCGATTTTTGCTTTTTCAATATATGGCAGCGCGAAAACATCTTTGTTGGGCATAAAAAAGACCTCCTCACCCTGCACGCGCTCCTCGTTGTCCCACAAATCATACTGGTTTTTTCGGTAGCGTACTGAGTTGAAGGTGTGGGCGAAACGATCGGTGAAAAAGGCATATTTTGATGCTTTCTGATAAGAATTCATAAAAACTACAGGCCTGTCGCCGGCAAGGCGCTCAACCTGTTGTGCCCAGCCATCCCAGCCATGAAATTCATTCTTTCGCTGGTATTTCTCAGGCAGAAAATCATACACAATGAAAATTCGGGCTATTACAATTATCAGAATCGTGGGTATGGCGAGAATTTTCAGCCACCTCCTCAGTTTCTCCGAACTTTCAAAACCATGGTACGACAGATATATGATTGGAAATGCCAGACATACAGTCCAGTTGGCCTCAATATGCATCCGGAATGAAGCTAAAAAGAAAAAGACAAGGATCCCAATGATGTTGAATTTTAAAATGCGTGAAAAGGGATCTTTCACTCTGGGTAGCAACGCAGCAAGCAACATAGGAACTGTTGCCAGACCACCGAATAGCAATAATTGACCGCCCAAATAATCTGCAATATATAGTGGTGACCATGCCTTTACTCTTCCACTCAAGTGATATCCCAGGGTAATGAAATCGTGATGATACTGCCACAGAATATGCGGAAGGAAAAGTACAATAGAG
This sequence comes from uncultured Bacteroidales bacterium, assembly GCA_964594665.1. GTDB lineage: Bacteria > Bacteroidota > Bacteroidia > Bacteroidales > BM520 > BM520. Next base: position 23,428 of record CAZQNY010000022.1, on the reverse strand, counting down.
ACAATTGTTGTCAGGTAAAAACTCTTCCGTTTGAAGAATTCCGGAAAAGCAATTATGGAAAATAATATTAACAGAATTCCATGATACTTGGAGTATAGCATTCCGGCAATGGGAAGTGTTAAAAGTATGGCATTCTGTATATTGTCATTATAAAGATATCGTTTTAAGAAGATAAAAAAGAGGACTGAAAAGAACACCATGGGGATATCTGGTACCGCCAGAAACGAGCCTACATGGATGATGGGCATGGCCATTAAAATAAGTATAAGCAGCTTCACCTGATCCTTTCCCGATGGCCTGATTAGGTAAAACATCCCCAAAATGGTCAGCAAGCCGGCAACGACAAACGAGAAACGAACACTCAAAGCCCCTGTGAAAAGACGCAGTCCGGGGATCATTATCCAGCCTGTCATTGGAGGATGATCAAAAAAGCCTGTGTCAGGATGAAGGCCATATTGCCGGTAATAGGCTTCGTCGTGGATAAGTCCTGAATTGGCGGCCTGCCACAACGATATTATCGCCCAGAGAATAATAAACAGGGTTAAGTAATTCCTTGCTGCCTTGCTTCCTGTGACTTTCATACTCCTGAGTTGAAATTTGCGTTCCATTCATTATAAAAATGCGCCAGAAAATTCTCCATAAATTCATGACGCTGCTGTGCCAGCTCTTTGCCGCGCACTGTATGCATCCTGTCTTTTAGCAATAGCAGCTTTTCATAAAAATGATTGATGGTCGGAGCATCTGATTTGCGGTACTCCTCAGCAGTCATATTGAGCTGCGGCGGAATCTCCGGGTCGTACATCGCCCTGTTTTTATACCCGCCATAATGAAAAGTGCGCGCAATACCAATGGCACCAATGGCATCCAAACGATCGGCATCCTGCACAATATGCAGTTCAATAAAAGGCTCCGGGCATATATTCCTGCCCCCTTTAAACGATACGTATCTGAGGATATTTATTATTTTTTCTTTTTTTGAAGCTGAGATACCTTTGTCTTCAAGCCAGCTCGCGGCTATCACTGAGCCCCGTGTTTCATCCCCGCCATTAAATTTGGCATCTGAAATATCATGTAACAAAGCTCCGAGCTCCACCACAAGCTTGTCGGCAGTTTCAATGGTAGCTGCAATTTCCATGGCCATAGCACGTACCCGGCGAATATGATCCCAGTTGTGTCCCGCTTCAGCATCAGCAAGATGCAACCGCACAAAGGCCTCTGTCTCCTGAATGATGTCCTGACTTTTCATTATGCTTCAAACGTACATAAATTAATTGTAGTCTACAATATTTTCCCCTCGCATTCAGTAAATAGGTTTATTTGTGTATTGTTTGTAATTTTGAACTATTGTTATTGTAACTAACGACCTATGATAGTACCTGAGATTGTTAAAAACGACCCGTGGCTGGAGCCCTATGCTGAAAAAATAATTGCCCGCCTTAAAAAGGCCAGTGCAAAAGAGCGTCTGCTGCTGAAGGTGGAGAATGTAGATGCTCTTGCAGATCTTTCCCGCATGCATGAATTTTATGGCCTGCATAAGGAAAATAATGGCTGGGTCCTTCGCGAGTGGGCACCCAATGCCACTGCCATTTTCCTTATCGGCGATTTCAACGGCTGGCAAAAGAGCGATGAATATGCATTCCATCGTGATGGCGATCACTGGACACTTAATCTGCCATTGGAAATGCTGCGCCATGGCGATCTTTACCGCCTGGTGATGGAGTGGGAGGGCAATGCAGGTGAACGGATGCCCGCATGGTGTCGCCGTGCCGTTCAGGACGATCATACCAAGATCTTCAGTGCACAGGTGTGGGATCCCGAAAAGCCTTTCCATTGGAAAAACAATACCCCAAAGGTGCATTCCTTCCGTCCTTTTGTTTATGAAGCGCATATTGGCATGGCGCAGGAAGATCCCAAGGTCGGAAGCTATAAGGAATTTCAGGAACATGTCCTGCCGCGTGTTATTGCCGGCGGCTACAATACACTTCAGCTGATGGCCATTCAGGAGCACCCCTATTACGGATCCTTTGGTTACCATGTAGCAAACTTCTTTGCCCCTTCATCGCGTTTTGGAACACCCGAAGAACTGAAAGAGCTAATTGATGCTGCTCATGGTGCTGGTCTTAGTGTAATTATGGATATTGTACATTCTCATGCAGTGAAAAACGAGCTCGAAGGGCTCTCCAAATACGATGGTACCGCATACCAGTTTTTCCACGACGGTGCCCGCGGCGAACACCCTGCCTGGGACTCCCGCTGCTTCGACTATGCAAAACGTCAGGTGTTGCAGTTCCTGCTCTCCAACTGTCGCTTCTGGCTGGAAGAGTTTAACTTCGATGGCTTCCGCTTTGATGGTGTCACCAGTATGATTTACCTCGATCATGGCCTGGGACGTGACTTTGGCGGTTACGATGCCTATTACGACGACGGAGAAGACGAAGATGCTATTACTTACCTCACCCTTGCCAATAAGATGATCCACGAATTTAAACCCGGCGCAATAACCGTTGCCGAGGAGATGAGTGGCATGCCCGGCATGGCTACTCCCATCGACAAAGGCGGTATCGGCTTCGACTTCCGCCTGGCAATGGGTACTCCTGATTACTGGATCAGAACCATCAAGGAGAAGGCCGACGAGGACTGGAATGTGGAGGAAATGTATTACGAGCTTACCCGCCATCGAAACGATGAACAAACTATCGGCTACTGTGAATCACACGATCAGGCGCTGGTGGGCGACAAAACCATCATCTTCCGGCTTATCGATAAGGAAATGTATACCTCCATGTCGGCAACCATTGAGAATATGGTGGTGGACAGAGGTATTGCCCTGCATAAGATGATACGGCTGCTGACCCTGGCCACGGCAGGGCATGGATATCTGAACTTTATGGGCAACGAATTCGGACACCCCGAGTGGATCGACTTTCCGCGCGAAGGCAACGAATGGTCGTACCAGTATGCCCGCCGCCAGTGGAGCCTCGCCGACAACCCGGCACTGCGATACCGGTTCCTGGGAGACTTTGATAAAGACATGGTTCATCTGATGAATGCCAGAGACCTGTATCATGATCCCTGGCCTTACCTGCTGCATAAGAACCAAAAGGATCAGGTGCTGGCATTCCGCCGTGCAGGACTGCTTTTTATCTTCAACTTCAGCCCCTCGCAATCCTTCACCGACTACGCCATCCCGACGGATCCCGGAAAGTACCGTATCGTACTCTCCTCCGACTATGACGGCTATGGCGGATTCAACAGAGTTGATACCTCACTTGAATACTTCACCATGAAAGCCGGCCGCGAATACTACGATCCGCATGTGTTGAAACTGTATATCCCCAATAGAGTAGTGATGGTTTTGGAACGGGAAGGATAACCGCGAAGGCGCAGAGGCGCAAAGAAATACCAGAAGATTTTTGGATCCTTTAACGGTAGAGCCGCACCGCCGTGCGGCTCTTATCTAAACCCACCCTCACCGCCGTTTGTCTCTTTTCAAAGTTTACTTACCCTGTTAAACAATTTATTCCTACTATTGCTTATCCCGTTAAGCAAAAAATGATTACCTTTGCTTAATACGTTAAGCAATATGGAGAAGCTGTTTGATAAATTTTATCGAAAGATCGAGGGAGTCCCGGTCGCATTTACACGTAGCCTGATAAATGAAATTGACTGGAATTACAGATTAAATGGTATAAAAGGTGCAAGGGGAGTGGGGAAAACAACCCTGTTATTACAATATATAAAACTGAATCTCCCATTGGATAGAACCGTACTTTATGTGAGTATGGACGACTTTTGGTTTACTGAGCATCATCTTGTGGATTTGGCAGATGAGTTTGTAAAGCAAGGAGGTAAACACCTGTTTCTGGATGAGGTGTATAAATATGAGGGATGGGCCCCGGAATTGAAAAACATTTATGATGATTACCCTGAGTTGAAGGTTGTTTTTACAGGTTCTTCAATGCTGGAGATCTTAAATGCCCGAGCGGATCTGAGTCGCCGGGCACTGATGCATACAATGTACGGACTATCTTTCCGGGAATATCTGAATATGATGTTACAGGCAGATCTTAAGGCGTATTCACTTGATGAAATATTGCAGCATCATAACACTATTTCCAGAGATATCAAGAATGTTGTTGCTCCGTTTGAATATTGGAAAGACTATTTACAAAATGGGTATTATCCATACTATAAAGAGACAGAACGATATTATCACCAAAGAATAGAAGAGGTTATTAACTTTATTCTGGAGGTGGAATTGCCCTTACAAAGGAAAGTAGATGTCGCATGGGTGAGGAAACTAAAACAGCTACTACAGATAATAGCCCGGTCAGTTCCGTTTATGCCAAATGTCTCCAAATTGAGTGAAAGAATTGGTATAAATCGTAATACATTGATTGCTTATCTTGGTTTTTTAGAAGAGGCTCATTTGACCTATAACTTATATCGTGATGCAAATGGAATCTCCAGGCTTCAGAAACCTGATAAGATATACTTAAATAATACAAATATCCAGTATGCACTGGCACCGGACAATACCGAAACAGGAAATTTGAGGGAGACTTTCTTTGTGATGCAACTCAACCCGCACCATAAATTGGAATATTCCGGTAAAAGTGATTTTCTCATTGATGGGAAATATACCATTGACGTTGGTGGAGCCGGAAAGGGTTATCAACAAATCGAGGGTATTGAAAATGCATATATTGCAGCCGACGGAATTGAATACGGGCACGGTAATAAGATACCCCTCTGGTTGTTTGGCTTTTTATATTAATCCATTTATTCAATATATTGAGCAATACATTTTCCGGTAAAGCCGCACCGCCGTGCGGCTCTTGATATATTTCAGGTAACGCTGACTCCTTGCTTTCCTAAATATCTCTGCGCCTTCCCGCCCTTGCGATACCCTATGCGTAACAGTTAATACAGAAATCCGAAAAGCCAAAGCGGAATTCGGTTGCCAAAACCCGTTTCTATATCATCCAGGGCGAGGAATGCATTCTCAAGACCAGCGATTTGCGCTTTTGTTTTGTTCTTCCCGCCTATCTCAATGGTGTATTTATTGTCAATTTTAAAATCCCCCTTCGAAGGGTATGTTAGCTCATGAAGATGCCTGACCTGACTCATAAAAAACGTTTCCCGTATGGAGCCTGTTTTGGAGGATTCTTTTCCCAGCGTATAGATTAAGTTTGGGTTGTTGAGAAATATTTTTTGAGGCTTGTTCAAAATCCTTATTCCGGTAGCATGTGAGCTTAAGGTACTTATTAATTCAGCATTTTCAAGCAATGTAATATACTTCAGCATGGTACGCTGATCAGTGATATAAAGATCCGATGCTGTTTTGCTTAGATTCGGTGTGTATGGTACAGCCGTACTTAAAACAGCAAGAAGCTTTTTTAATTTGAATGAACTTTCAAAACTAATATCCGACACCGATGGAATATCAACATCTATGATGACATTAATAATTTCTTCAATCTTTTTATAATATTCATTTTCGTTTTCAATAAAGAAGGGATAATGACCCTGTTTTAGAAAGTTCCTGAAATGTGGGATGATTTTTATTTTATCTACAATCTCAGTTGAAATATCATAATGGCTGGTTAGGATCTCCTCCAGGCTGTAAGAATCGAATTCACCAGCTTTTATAAAGTGAAGGTATTCTCTGAAGGATAGACCTTTTAAAAGATAAGAACTCTTTCGCCTGCTCAGATCTCCCTGACTTTTATAAAGTTGCAAAATGGATGATCCCGAATAGACTATCTTAAGGTCAGGTAATGTATCATATACGTTTTTTACTTCCAATGCCCAATCCGATCCTTTATGCTTTGGTGGATATTTGTGGATTTCATCGATAAAAAGATACTGTCCACCCATTGAATAGAATTCTTCTGCCAGCTGTAGTATTGAATTTGAAAAAAAATAGGGCCAATCAGCCGATACATACAATACAACATTGTTTAATTCTGACAAGGAAGCTGCTTTTTGAAGCATTAAGGTTGTTTTACCAACTCCACGTGCTCCTTTAAGCTCAATTAGTCTGCTTTTCCAGTTTATTTGTGAATACAGACTTCT
>CAZQNY010000022.1:10621-17250 GCA_964594665.1 uncultured Bacteroidales bacterium | reverse complement strand
CGGATACCCTCGGCTTCAGCTTTGTAGTTTTTCACGATACGGTGGCGAAGAATAGAGGTTGCTACGGCGCGGATGTTCTCGATGTCGGGAGAGTATTTTCCGTGTATGGCAGCGTGGCACTTGGCTCCTATGATAAGGTACTGTGAAGCACGAGGCCCGGCACCCCAGCTGAGGTACTGATTTGCCCAGTCGTGTGCGCCGTCTGTTTCAGGGCGAGTTTTCGATACCAGTTTCACGGCATATTCGTACACATTATCAGGCACGGGGATGCGACGGATAAGCTCCTGGAAGTAGAGAATCTCTTCACGGGAGAGGATCTCCCTGGGAGTAGCCATAACGCCGGTAGTAGTATTCTTTACCACATTCACTTCTTCTTCAAATGTCGGATAGTCGAGCCAGATGTTGAACATAAAACGGTCGAGCTGTGCTTCCGGCAAAGGATAAGTACCTTCCTGTTCAATGGGGTTTTGTGTCGCCAGTACGAAGAATGGCTCTTCCAGCTTGTAGCGTTTCCCCGCTACGGTGACTGATTTCTCCTGCATGGCTTCCAGCAGAGCTGATTGTGTCTTTGGTGGTGTTCTGTTGATCTCATCAGCGAGGATGATATTGCTGAACACCGGACCCCGGATAAATTCAAACTTACGCTCATTGCCCAGAATCTCAGTACCGATGATATCGGAAGGCATAAGGTCGGGAGTAAACTGTATACGGTTGTATGAAAGACCCAACGCCTGTGCAATGGTGTTGATGAGCAGCGTTTTTGCCAGCCCGGGAACACCTACCAGCAGCCCGTGGCCTTTGCTGAAAATACTGATCAGCACATTGTCAATGACTTCTTCCTGCCCGACAATAACTTTTCCGATTTCTTTTTTAAGATCGTTGAATTTTTCTACAAAAGCATCAATAGCTTCTTTATCGGTATTATATTGTTTCATGGTTGATTGCTATTTTTTTACCCATTTTTGCAGGATAGTACACTGCAAATATTTTTCGTCAATATTGACGTATGTCTTTTCTGATTTTTCGCGCACCCATTTTGCCAGAGCATTGGTTTCTTTCTCCTGCTGGGCCCATTGTTGGATTTTATTGTAATCATCCTTAAGGTTGGCACGGTGAGGTGTGGTTCTGGCTTTCAGATAGAGAATTCTGAATGCATCGGTCCCTTCTTCGGTAGTCATTTTTACCGCTTCGGAGATTTCTCCTACTTCCAGTTTATCGATAACGAAAAACACCTGAGGATCCAGTTCATCGGCGCTGAACCAGGTTGACCCTGAGAGCGGGTTGATCATCATTCCGCCATTGATTTTACCAGGGTCATCGGAATATTCTTTTGCGGCATCCTCAAACGATAGCGTGTCACTTTTTATAACACCTGCAATGCTGTCGAGGTAGTCGAATGCATCCTGTAAATCGTACGGATTGACTTTAGGGCGTATAAGAATGTGATTAACGTCAACGTAATCACCTTTTCGCTGTATCATCTGGATGATATGATATCCTGCTTCAGATTTAATGACATCAGAAATTTCGCCATTTTTAAGGTTGAAGGCTGCCGCCTCAAATTCAGGATAGGTGTCACCCCGACCAATAGTACCGATAAAACCCCCTTCTTTTGCTGAGCCGGGGTCTTCGGAATAGAGTACTGCCAGTGTTTCAAAACTTTCACCTTCCATGACTCTCTCCCGGATACCCTTAATTTTTTCACGCGCTATATCAAGCTCTTTTTGGCTTATTTCCGGTTTTCTGACAATCTGACCAATTTGATATTCGGTATTTATCAGTGGCAGGCTATCGGTGGGTATTCTGTTATAAAATGCCTTTACTTCAGAGGGTGTAATTTTTACATCCATGGTAATGTTCTGCTGCACCTGCTCGGTAAGCATTTGGTCGCGGATAATTTCACGGAATTCTTCTTTTATTTCAAAGATAGACTTGTCGTAGAATTCTTCAAATTTCTCTTTTGAGCCAAACTGAGCAATATAGTATCTCAGACGGCGATCCAGCTCCGAGTCCACCCGTTGATCTGTAACTTCCACACTATCGAGCTGTGCCTGTGTGAGTAACAGTTTTTGAAATAGCAGGTTGTCGAGAATCTGGCACCTTATTGCCGAGGCATTATCAATGTTTCCCTGCATTCGGTAATTCACATACTGTGATTCAATATCAGACATCAGGATTACATTGTCACCAACATTGGCAACAACTTCATCAATAAGTACATTATTCTGAGCAAAAGTTATTGCCGGAATGATAAGGGTAAGAAGCAGAAGTATTCGTTTCATGAATGTTTCTTTTAGTAAATCTCTATTTTATTGGATTTTAGCGCCTGGTTAAAGAGCTCCTTTTCCATTTTATCTAATAATTGTGTTTTTCTCTTATTTAAAATAATCATCCGTATATTTTCCTGTTCAAAGTCCAACGGTGAGATACTCTCTTTTATTTTAAAGTCCTTGATCCGCATAAAATAGTAGTTTATTGAATCACTGAACTCGATATAGCGGTTATTTGCAAGAAATTGCTCCTGATTATAGGTTTCAAGAGGGATGTATTTTACAAGGTCATTAAAGAAGACCCATTCATCTTCATCAAGAAAGTAATCGGCCCGTGCTGCTTTACAATACTCTTCAAGTATTTGATGGTCAGAAAGGCTGTCGGATAACAAAAGTTCCTTTATGCTGCTCTTATCTGCGGTATCGCGATCAATAATTACAAAATCTGCTCTGAGAATATTCTCTTTTAATTCAAAATTGTTAAGATGATCATTATAATAGTCAGCAATTTCCTGTTCAGTCACAATGGTGTCGAGAAGCTGTTTTACAAGTTGTTGCTCATAAGTATATACCAATAGTGATCGTCGGTAGTCTTCAAGTTTTTTATCAAAATCCGGTAATTCTTCCGGGAGGTTTTTCTCTGCATGTTGGAGTACTGTTTGTTTACGTACCCAGGTATTGATAAAACTACGTGTAATCTGCAGGCTGTCGGTGGCATTGGTGCCGGGAGGAACAATGCCTTGCACCTCTTCGGTTAGTAAATACTGATCGCCAACGCGAGCGGCTGCATCTTTATTAAACGTCCGGTGAATACATGCATTTAGCAGGAAGGCAATAGCAACAAATGCCAGCACCTGCTTCAAAGCAGGTGCTGGTAAGTATGTTTTCTTTTTGCCTTCTTTCAACATGTAGTTTATTTTATACTGTTAAGAATTTCCTTGTTTATTGAAACAGTATATTTTTTCTGTAATTCTTTAATCCATTCTTCTTCAAGTACTTTTTGATAGTCGGAAATCACTAATCCCCGACATTCTTTAAGCTCTTTTTGCTGTGGCTGGATGAATTCATAAATATTCACAAATACAGGTTTGCCTTTATGGTCGATAACCTTAGAGACTCCTGTTTCCCATTTAACAGCATTAAGGATATCATTGGTGCCTTTTTCAAACTTATCCGTTTCGGTTGTGAGGATAAGGGCGCTTCCGGCATTAACAGCATCAAGAATTTCGTCAACAGAATCTCCTTTTTTTGCCATTTTCCGGGCTGTTTTTACGGCAGCATCATTTGTAAAGGTAAAAATTGTAGCATTTGCACGCTCTTTCCATACATAATTGGCTCTGTGATCTTCAAAATATTTTTTCAAGCCGGTAGTATCCTGAATGGCATAGGACCATATTTTTTCATCCATCAGGTCAAAAAGAAGAATTCCGTCACGGTATTCCTGCATTAACAGCCTGAACTCCGGATATTTATTTTCCAGGTTGCTGTCTTCATAAGCAATTGCCTGTTCTTCAATAAAATTCTTATAAAATTCGTCAATATGAGCCTTTAGATTTCCGGCTTTTGTTCTTTCCTGTGTGCGAAGAACAAAGTCAAGGAATTCTTTTTGCAGGATTTTTTTATCACCGATTTTGCAAACAGGCTTTTGAAACCTATTGATGTTATCGATCTTTAATTTTCCGGTAAACAAAGTATTGTCAATTGCTGAATAGGCATCTTCTTTTTCTGTTTCATACTCGGTATAGCCGTATTCGTCAAGCACTTTTTTTACCAGTGATTCGGTGCTTTTTATTGAGCGGTCACTACGTGCCATACGGTTTTTGATATCGTCTTTTTCTTCTTCGTAAGTACCAATGGGTTTTGTGTCGATAAGTTTTACGATATGCCATCCAAAAATAGTTTCAAAGGGTTCAGATATCTGGCCTTTTTCATCAAGCAGAGCTACAACATCAATAAATCCGGGTATCATTCTGTTGGATCCAAACCAAGGTAAGACACCACCTTTAGGTGCTGATCCGGGATCTTCAGAATGCTCTTTAGCAGCATCTTCGAAAGATTTGCCATCATTTATTTCCGCATATATTTCATTGATTTTCTTTTCGAGCTGCTTTTGTTGCTCTGCAGTTTTTTCGCCTTCGTATTTAAGAAGAATATGTGCTACCTGGACTTTTCCCATTGCAGGTTGGCGCTTGGAAACTTTGAGAATATGATAACCAAAATCAGTACGCACAGGCATGGAAACTTCACCTTCTTTGGTATTATAGGCAGCAGATTCAAAAGGATAAACCATATCAAAGACGGTAAAATAACCCAGGTCGCCCTTGTTTCCCGGAATAATTCGTCCCCGGACGTCACGGTCTCTTGCCGATGGATCTTCTGATACTTCTGCTGCTACTTTGCCAAAATCTTCACCAGCAAGTATGCGGTCTCTTATGGCCATGATTTTGTTATACGCTGCAAGGGTATCTTCTGCTGAAGCGCCTTTGGCAACATTAAGGAGGATATGTGATGCTCTGATATCCTCTTTTTTACGTTCATATGCCTCTTCCATCAGAGCTTTGTTTGTCTCTTCATCGATAAGATAGGGCTGTGCCAGCTGGTCGCGATAGCCGCCCAGTTCTTTGATAAACGACTGTACGGTATCCATTCCCAGTGCTTCGGCTTCTTGTACCTTCAGCTTAAACTTTACGTACAGATCGAGGTATTCTTCAACGGATTTTTGATCCATTACCTCGCCATCAACATTATTTTTTTTATAAACAGCAATAAATTCGTCCTTAGTGATACTCTCATCACCAATGGTAAGCAGCACGGGATTATTCTTCTGCGCAAATGCGGCTGAACTAATGATAAGGGTCAAAAGCAGTAACGCCTGGAAGATTTTCATAGTTTTGAGTTTTATAATCATTATTAATCAAGGTTATTTTTTTCTGGTAAAATGGAATGCTTCCCGGAAGATGGTAAATTCAGGGAAATGATACTTGTTATTCCCGGTATTCTAATTTCAATATATGTAGCCATATAATCCAGTGACATACCCTTTTAATTTGCGCAAAGGTATGAAAAATCAAATACTTATTTCATCAAAGCCACCGTACCACGACGTGTAAATTCCATTCCCTGTGGTGTTCTGATAATTGCATTAAAAACGTATATCCCTGCAGGCATTTCTATACCGGCACATGTGCCGTCCCAACGATCGTTGTAACGCTCTGAAACAAAACATTCTTTGCCCCAGCGATCATAAATAACAAGCCTGTAATCAGCAACATTCTGATCGTTGAGGAAATTCACCGGGCCGAAAAAGTCGTTCTTCCCATCGCTGTTTGGAGTAAAGGCATTAGGAAAATTTAACATTTTTAATTCGGCTGTAAGTGCTACCTGGTTTGAAAAACAACGATGCATAGCTGCATTATTATCAATAAACTGAGCCAGAACCCTGTAACGTACTTCCCCGGCGGAGGAAACAGGGTCGTTGATCTGATCCCTGTGCGCCAGCTCCATTCCCCTGTAAATGGTGTCGGTGCCATTGTCGTTTTCCCTTAAGAGTATGTATTCCTTAAGCGATGCGGAGGTGTTTTCTGCTGCACTCCAGGATAAGTTATATACTCCCGGTGCCAGTGTTTCACCCTGCAGCAACACACTCACTGCCTCCGGTGACAATGATGCAGTATTTCCACAGGTATCAATGGCCTCGCTGAAATAACGATAGCGCTCCGTGTCTGTATCCACTGTTTCATCGATAAAGAATACCTCCGGGCCCTGCGACGGTGACGCCTGCCTGATAAGCACCTGTTCTCCGGATGGTAAGGCCTCTCTATAGAGTCTGTATACCGTCGATTCATTGGCATCAGCGTCAATATACCATTCAACATCGATATATTCAGGTGAAACAACCGAGATATTGGTTATTGAAAGGGTATCCGGGAAAGCCGGCCGGTAACCGGTTATACTTTGCGTACATGAGGTACTGGTATTACTTCCATCATTAAAGGCTTCTATATAAAAATAATACTCTTTACCATTTTCAAACTGTTCATTGAGTGTGAATTCCGTGTTTTGCGTGGTCGCTTTATGTGTGGTGTCACCGGTTATAATGTCCACCTCCACAATATTATACCCCTGAAGAGGAGGGTTCATGTTTATGTATTCTGTCCAGACAAAATCCACAGTTTGGTTGCAAATATCGGCTTCAATAGACTGCAGGTCGATAATCCGGTGGGCAAAGGTGTAATCCGGAGCATATTCATTACCACAGGAATCAGCTGCGGAGACCACATAGTTGACTTCTCCATCACAGATATTGGTTCCGGTAAAAGTGGTGTCAGTGCCTACCACGAAAAAAAGTCGATTCCATAT
>CAZQNY010000022.1:0-10521 GCA_964594665.1 uncultured Bacteroidales bacterium | reverse complement strand
TTCATCGCAATTGTGAAAAGAGTTATCATAATATTCTGTTTCATCGGTTGTCGCAATAATTTCATCACTGCCAGTGCCAATTTTCCTATGTATTTCATACTGATAATCATACAGATAAGGTTCTTCTTTCATGTGGTTCCACGTTAGCCATGCTGTTGATCCTGAGTAAGCGGTTCTGACATTCATCCTCACCTGTGTCAGGGTATCCGATACAATACTGTCACCATTATCTAAATGAGTAGAGATAAAATAGTAATGTGGATCCAGTGTAGAACCCGGCACAAGGTGAACATAGTCAGTTCTGTCGAAGGATGTAATATCTTCAACCATCGTGTAATCACCATTAAAGGAATCGCTGTGAAAAACATTATAACTGGTAAAGCTTGCCTGCGTTGCATCTATAGGCTGCAGCCATTCAAGAAGAATCGTCGAGGTGGCATTCACCGAAAGTGAGCGCAGATACGATTCATGGCTCTGACCTAAAGAGATACAGGTGCTGAAAAGAGCTGAAACCAACAATAGAGTTTTTATTCGCATAGAATACAAAGATAGCAATCAAAAGTAACGTATTGAAAGAGTAACGTTGCTTTTAAAGAAAGATTATTTTCTGCCAGCAATTACAATCGATAAACGATCTTCATGGAAGTACCTTTCTGCAGTTTCCATTATCTCGTCGGTGGTGATAGTTTCCACTGTATCAAAGGCTTTTTGGTAAAAAGAGTTGTTCAGATCCGCATCGGACATCTCCCTGAAGCGCTCACCTAAAGCCAAAGGGCCGTCGAAATTACGCATCAGGCTGCCGCGAAGATAATTCTTTACCAATGCAAGCTCTTCTTCCGGCATCTTCTCTGTACGCAATCGCTTCATCTCTTTTCTAACCTCCTCAATGGTGGCATTGGTAACATCAGCACCCACCTCAGCAGCAATATTGAAATAGGAGCCATTCCTAAGTGGTACCATTCTGGAACCGATTCCGTAGGTGTAACCTTTATCTTCCCGGATGTTTTTCATTAGCCTGCTGCCGAAATATCCTCCCAGCACAGCACATGTAAACTCCACTTTTGAATAATCCTCATGTGTGCGGTTTATAATTAGGCTTCCCATACGCACTGCCGATTGCACTACATTTTCAACCGGAATAATAACTTCAGCAGGAGAGTTGTTTTTTACCTCAAAATCCAGCTCCGGATTTCTAAATCCGCGTTTATCTGTTTTTGGGATGTACCTATTCAAAAGAGGAAGAACCTGCTTGTCGATTTTACCACTTATAATCACACGTGCATTTTCCGGGACATAATATTTGTTGTAAAAGGCTATCAGGTCTTCTGTAGATATATTTTTAAATGACTCTTCATTAACCTCGTTACCATAAGGATGATTTTTGCCAAATATTACCGGTCGGAATCGTTTTGATGCCAGATACTGCACTTTATGGTTGTTTACCTGGTATTGCTGCTGTTGACGTTGGTTTAATACCTTAAATTCTTTTTCCGGGAAGGTGGCATTGAAAATGATATCTGTAAAGACAGGGATAGTCTCAGCAAGGTACTTATTCAGCGTGTAAAGGGCAATAACAGAGGTGTCGGGGGTGGTATAATGCTCCAGAAAAGCACCATAGAAATCCAGCCTTTCAGAGATTTGCTGTGAGGTTCTTGTTTTGGTACCTTCTTTAAGCATACTGGTTGTGTAAGCGGCAACGAGTGATTTCTGTTGTTTGTCGGACCCTGCCCGGAATATAAATTCTATTTTGCACAGCTCCTGCGAACCCCCTTCAATGCCATAAACGGTTATTCCGTTATCCAGAAATGATTTATCGGGATTTGGGAGTGAAATGCTTCTCAGGTCAGGCATTCCGTTGCCTGGTGCTTTATCTCTGTATAATGTCATTAGTCTTTATTTTTTTTCGATTTGTAATGCAGGATGCTGCAATTTTCCGGTTTAAAGATTGCTTTTGCCTGCTGGCTGATCATTTCAGGTGTTACTTTCAGGTATTTTTCCAGTTCTGAATTCACCAGAGAAGTATCGCCCATAAGTTTTGCCACACAAAGGTTTAGGGCTATGGTGGTAATTTTAAGCTCTGAGAAAACGAGTATGGATTCGATTTTGTTTTTCGTTTTTTGCAGTTCTTCCGTCGCAGGAGGGGTATTAATTAATATTTCGAGTTCATGGTGTATAGCTTTTTCAGCCTCATCAAAAGAAACGCCATCATTAAGTTTTCCTGAAATCACGAATAATCCCGGATCCATATCACCTGTAACATAGGCGCTGAGGTTGGTAAATAGCTGTTTTTCTTTTACCAGCCGTTGGGTAAAGCGAGATGATTCACCATGGGAGAGGATATCTGAGATCAGATCTGTACGGTGATATTTTTCATCCAGCCTTCCGGGCATATGCCAGGTCATATACAGTGCATCAGAAGGTACATCACGCTCCACTTCCATAATTTCCTGTTTTGTTTGCACCGGCTCTTGGGGGAGGTTTCTTTTATATGGAATTCCTGAAGGGATGGGGGCAAACCATTTCATTGCGAGATCATAAACCTCGTCAGTATTTACATTTCCTGTAACTGCCATGATTGCATTGCAGGGGTTGTAAAATTTGTTGTAAAAAGCGCGAACATCATCCATAGTGGCATCAGCAATATGGCTCAGCTCTTTTCCAATGGTGGGCCATTGATAGGGATGTTTTTTATATGCCAGCGGACGCAGCAGCAGCCAGTCATCGCCATAGGGCTGGTTCAGGTAACGCTGTTTGAACTCCTCCATAACAACATTGCGCTGTACTTCAAGGCTTTTTTCCGAAAAGGCCAGGTCAAGCATCCTGTCTGATTCAAGCCAGAATGCGGTCTCCAGGTTTGCTGCCGGCAAACTAAGATAGTAATTGGTAATATCACTGCTTGTAAAGGCATTGTTTTCTCCACCTGCTTTCTCCAGCGGTGTGTCATACGACGGGATATGTTTTGATCCGCCAAACATAAGGTGTTCGAAAAGATGCGCAAAGCCGGTTTTATCCGGATTCTCGTCGCGTGAACCAACATTGTAAAGTATATTTACTGCCGCCATCGGTGTGGTATTATCTTCATGAACAATAACCACAAGCCCGTTGGGGAGCGTAAATTCATTATAATTTATCATCTGTATTTTATTTTAAGATGCAAAGATATTTATTCGTGATAAACAAGGCGAAAAATGTGAAAAACAGGCAAAGTCTAAACATCATAATGCATAATTTGTTGTTCTTTATGAATGATTTATAAAGCGATATTGAATATTCGATTAATTTATACCTTTGCGGTGCGATTATACGTAATTATAAAACAACACAATACCAATTTGCAATGAAAAGAGATAATCTTGTTTTTGAAATCATTGAAAAGGAAAAGAGACGTCAGCTGGAAGGTATCGAGCTGATTGCATCAGAGAACTTTGTCAGTGAACAGGTAATGGAAGCAATGGGTTCCGTTATGACCAATAAATACGCTGAAGGATACCCCGGAAAACGTTATTATGGTGGTTGTCAGAATGTTGATGAGACTGAGCAGCTTGCTATCGACCGTGCCAAAGAGCTTTTTGGTGCTGAATATGCCAATGTACAGCCTCATAGTGGTGCGCAGGCAAATATGGCCGTTCTTCTTGCTTGTCTTCAGCCAGGCGATACTTTTATGGGCCTCGATCTGAGCCATGGAGGTCACCTCTCTCACGGTTCACCGGTGAATAGTTCAGGACTTCTTTACAACCCTGTAGCCTATGAAGTGGAAGAGGATTCCGGCGTTATCGATTACGACAAGATGGAAGCTGCTGCCATGGAGCATAAACCGAAGCTTATTATCGCCGGTGCTTCTGCTTACAGCCGCGACTGGGATTACAAACGTATGCGTGAAATCGCTGACAAAATCGGTGCCCTGCTGATGGCTGATATCTCTCACCCCAGTGGTCTTATTGCCCGCGGTATTCTTGAAGACCCTATCCCTCATTGCCATTTTGTAACAACAACAACACATAAAACCCTGCGTGGCCCTCGTGGCGGTCTTATTCTTATGGGAAAAGACTTTGATAACCCCTGGGGAAAAGCAACCAAAAAAGGCGTGGTCCGCAAAATGTCAAGCCTCATCGATTCAGCTGTATTCCCCGGTATCCAGGGTGGCCCGCTGGAGCATGTTATCGCTTCTAAAGCAGTGGCATTCGGTGAAGCCCTTACCGATGAGTACCTCGAATATATCAAGCAGGTGCAGAAAAATGCTGCAGTAATGTCAAAAGCTTTTACCGATAAAGGATACAACGTTATCTCCGGAGGTACGGATAATCACCTTATGCTTATCGACCTGCGTAGCAAGTTTCCGGAAATTACCGGTAAACTGGTGGAAAATACCCTTGTAAAAGCAGATATAACTGTGAATAAGAATATGGTGCCATTCGACAGCCGTTCACCATTCCAGACTTCCGGGCTTCGTGTGGGAACACCTGCTGTTACCACCCGTGGCTTAAAAGAAGAACATATGCCTGTTATTGTTGATCTTATTGATGAGGTGATTTCAAATATCGATAACGAAGAGGTAATCGCCAGTGTTCGTAAACGTGTAAATGAACTTATGGGCCAGTTCCCATTGTTTGCATGGTAAAAAAATCGTATCGTTTTTGTTGAAAATCAGTATTATTCTAACACTTTTTTAACATTAACTTTCCATATACTGAGTCTTCATATGTACCTTTGTACTATGAAGACTTTGTATATTGTAAGGCATGCCAAATCATCCTGGAAGAACCCTGAATTATCAGATGCTGAGCGCCCTTTGCTTGAAAAAGGAAAGAAAAGAACGCGCAGGGTTATTGAATATTTGATTCAAAATGAGGTGCATACCGACTTGATTTACTCGAGTCATGCCATCAGGGCCAGGGAAACAGCGCGGATTATTGGTCATG
Organism: uncultured Bacteroidales bacterium; assembly: GCA_964594665.1. Lineage (GTDB taxonomy): Bacteria > Bacteroidota > Bacteroidia > Bacteroidales > BM520 > BM520. Next base: position 5,602 of record CAZQNY010000022.1, on the reverse strand, counting down.
CAATACAGTACCCTTTGGACAAGATTTTTATTGATCGTACCATATATTTTGGGAATTCAGAATCCATACGCCGGTTGTTTTTTGATTTGCCTTCGGATGCTTCTTCGTTGATGATTGTTGGTCATAATCCTACCATGACGAATTTTGCAAATATGTTTCTTGATAAGAAACTTGAATGGCTACCTACCTCGGCAGTTCTGGCTTTGAAATTTAATGCCTCAAACTGGCTTAACGTTTTGAACACCACTCCGGAAATTTTGTTTTATATTTATCCATCAATGTTAAAAGGCAAATCAAAAACCGCAGACAGGAATACTGCAATGTAATAACAAAAACCAATTTCCATGAGTCATGATATAAACCGTGAAGTAAGCTGGCTTCATTTTAACGCACGTGTGCTTCAGGAGGCGGAAGATAAGAATAACCCATTGCTGGAACGATTACGTTTTCTGGGTATCTATTCCAATAATAATGATGAGTTTTTTCGGGTGCGTGTGGCGGTATTAACCCGTTTGATAAGAATAAATGAAACAGCATCCAGTGAGCGGAAAAAGTTCAAGGATTATAATGTTGAAGATGTTTATGCACGTGTCATGGAAATGCAGCACCAGCAACAGATTCGTTTTCGGGCAGTATGGGCTTCTGTCCAGCATGAATTGGCAGAGAATAATATCTTTTTTGTGGATGAAAAAATGATAACTGCGGATCAGGCACATTTTGTAAGGGGTTACTTTCGCAAAAATATCCGGCCGGGTCTATATCCGGTGATGCTAAGCAAGCTTAACGGAAGTGAGTTTTTACATGATAATGCAGTGTATCTTGCGGTGGATCTATATAGCTCGCAAAAACAACTCAAAGAGCGATATGCATTAATAGAGATTCCGGTGGATAAGATGGGACGCTTTCTGGTTCTCCCATCGGCCGATTCGGCACATTATGTCATGTTTTTGGATGATGTTATCCGTTATTGCCTGGACGACCTATTCGGTATGTTCGGATATGATCGTTTTTCGGCATATACCATAAAAATAACACGTGACGCGGAGCTTGATATCGACCAGGATATCAGCCGTAGTTTTATGGAGCTGATGGAGATGAGTGTTAAGCGCCGTGCCCAGGGCGATCCTGTGCGCTTTGTTTATGACCAGTCGATGCCGGAGAAATTGTTGCTTACCTTTTCCGAGAAGCTGAGGCTGACAAAAAAGGCGAATTTTTTTCCCGGTGGACGCTATCATAACTTCCGTGATTTAATGGCCTTCCCAAAGCTGGGAAGCGCGGAGATGAGCTATGAGAAACTGCCCCCTGTTCATACTGCTGAATTTCCGGATGTGGGGAGCATAATAAATGTAATAAGGGAGAAAGATGTCCTTCTGCATTACCCTTATCACTCTTTTGAGTCGTTTATCGATTTATTGCGTGAAGCATCACTCGACCCCAAAGTGCGGTCATTGAAAGTGACGTTATACCGTGTTGCCAAAGATTCGAATGTTATTAATGCCCTGATAAACGCCGCCCGAAACGGGAAACAGGTTACTGTATTTTTTGAATTTCAGGCCCGTTTTGATGAAGAAAATAATATCTACTATACGAATATACTCCAGGAAGAAGGCGTAAGGGTTATCTCCAGCATCCCTGGATATAAAGTCCATAGCAAACTCCTGCTGATACGTAGAAAAGAGGCAGGGCTAAATAAGTATTATGCGGCTATTGGAACCGGTAATTTTAATGAATCTACAGCAAAGGTATATACTGATCTTATGCTGTTTACTTCCAATGAGAATATTACCAACGAAGTGAATCAGGTGTTTCATCTTTTCGATAATCGGTTTATGCGCCCTGAATTTAAACACCTTATAGTGTCGCCTTTTAGTCATCGGGCATTTATTAATTCTATGATTGACAGGGAAGTACAAAATGCAAAAAGTGGACTGGAAGCATGGGTGGATATTAAACTTAATAACCTTGTTGATCAAAAAGTTATTGAGAAAATTCGTGAAGCGGCATCAGCAGGAGTGAAGTTCAGGATGCTTATTCGTGGTATTTGCGTGATGGTGCCTACGAAAAAGGATTTGAAAAATATTGAGATTATTTCTGTGGTTGGACGTTTTCTGGAACATTCGCGATTTTTGATTTTTGCCAATGGCGGCAATGTTGAATGCTATTTATCTTCTGCCGACTGGATGAAACGAAATCTGGATCACCGTATTGAGGTTTCTTGTCCTGTATACGATAAAAACCATATAAAAACATTGCGTGAAGTATTTGAAATTTCGTGGAAAGATAATGTGAAAGCCCGTTATCAGGATGGTACAGAGGAAAACAGGTATAGGAAAAACCGCCTGCCTGAACCATGGTTGTCGCAGCAGGAACTTTATCGTTATTTTGCCGAACACCAATAAAGTACTATTTTTACCGCTACCAAATTTTAGCTTATGTTATTAGCCTCTGTAGATATTGGTTCCAATGCTGTGCGTTTATTGTTTGCTAATGTGCACACTGTGAATGGAATTGCAGTTGTTGAAAAGGATACTTTAGTTCGAATTCCCGTCCGCCTGGGAAAGGATGTATATAGTGATGGGAAGATTTCCGGAGCCCGGTCAAAGGCGTTGATAAAAACCTTAAAGGCGTTTCAGATGCTTATGGAAGTACACCAGCCAAAAGCATTTAAAGCATGTGCAACAGCAGCAATGCGCGAAGCTGAAAACGGAGCGAATATTCTTAAACTGATCAAAAGAGATACCGGCATCGATGTGCATGTTATCGATGGACTGGAAGAAGCTGAAATTATTCGTAGTGTAACTCATTTTCCTCTTACGGAATCTTTCGATAAAACCCTTTTTATTGATGTTGGTGGCGGTAGCACTGAGATTTCTGTTATCAATGACTCCGGAGATGTGTTTGCCAAATCCTTTCCCATAGGAACCTTGCGAATGCTGGCAGGAAAAGTTGATGACCTTGAATGGATGGTGCTCAATAACTGGCTTAATCAGTTTAAAGAAAGCTTTGGAAAGATTCAGATGGTCGCATCAGGCGGTAACATTAATAAGTTGTTAAAACTTTATGGCCGAAAGGATGAAAATTTACTTATCAGTACGAACCTTGAATATGCCTCCAAGCAATTGTCTTCGTTGAGCATTGAAGAACGGATAGAGACCTTTAATCTTCGTCCTGACCGTGCAGATGTTATTGTTCCCGCAGCAAATATTTATCTTACCGTATTGAAAAAGATTCAGGCTCAGGCAATTCTGGTTCCCATGATGGGCTTAGCTGATGGTATTGTAATGCAGCTTTATCAGGAGGAAATGCGTGCAGAAAAGAATGAAAAAAAAGTGTAAAAAAGAAGAGTTAATAAAAAAAACAGCTCCATGCTGTTGATGCTGAAGCTGTTAAATGCCGTTCCGTGGTGCAGAGACAGCTTTGGGATTTTGGTCTGTTGGCTCAGTATGTCCCCCTGATGAGACTCCTGCTCCATAGCGTTCCGTGTTATTATTCACGAAAGTCTGCATAAAGATATACATATTTTTTTTAAATACAATTATTGCAGCTATATGTTTGGCATTTTAAGGCTTCTTCAATGAATCCTATTACCTTTGCAAACAAATTTCGGAATATGATTTCTTTTGATGAAGCTCTACAGATAGTAAAATCAGTGCCGGTAAAAAGTGATACTGAACGTGTACCCTTTACCGATGCTTTGGGGATGACCCTTGCTGAAGATATTCGCTCTGATATTAATATGCCGCCTTTTGATAAATCTGCCATGGACGGATACGCCTGCCGGCGTGAAGATATTGCAGCACCCATGCAGGAGATTGAGATTATCCCTGCGGGGAAAGTCCCGGAGAAAACCATTACCCCCGGAACTTGCAGCCGTATAATGACCGGTGCCCCGTTACCGGATGGTGCCGACTGCGTTATTCGCGTTGAAGATACTTCCCGACTGGACGATGTGGTGACTTTTGAGGCTGCCAGGACAGCGGATAATATCTGTAAGCTGGGAGAAGATGTCAGGAAAGGGGATTATGTTCTTGAAAAAGGTGCTGTTCTGGGACCGCAGCAGATCGCTATCCTTGCTTCTGTTGGCGCAACAAAGCCTAAAGTATATACGAACCCGGCAGTTGCAGTAATATCTACCGGCGATGAGCTTGTGGAGCCTTCCCATAAGCCCGGGAAAGGGAAAATCCGTAACAGTAACGCAAGCCAGTTGATAGCCCAGATTAAACAGACCGGCTGCAAACCAGAATACATGGGAATAGCATTGGATACACCCGAGTCAACGCGTGAGAAAATTCAGAAAGCTATGAAAGAAGCTCGTGTAGTCATACTCACCGGTGGCGTTTCCATGGGCGATTTCGATTATGTGCCTCAGATTCTTAAGGAGAATGGCGTGGAAATAGGTTTTAAAAGTATTGCGGTGCAACCCGGACGACCGACAGTGTTTGCATATAGCAAGACCCACTTTTTCTTTGGCCTGCCCGGTAATCCGGTGTCGTCATTTGTGCAGTTTGAGCTTCTGGTAAAACCCCTGCTGGCCCGTATCGCCGGGAAGGAATACAAGCCTTGTATCCATAAGGGAATTCTTACCCAGGATTATTCCCGTCGAAATACAAAACGAAGAGCCATGGTTCCCGTATGGGTCGATAATGATCTGAATGTGACGCCTATTGAATACCATGGCTCGGCGCATATCCATTCCTATGTAAATGCCAATGCGATTATGAGCGTTGAGATTGGTATTTCTTCAATACAAAAAGGAGAAACAGTTCATGTACGACAAATATAACCGCGAAATAACCTATCTGCGGATTTCTGTTACCGATCGCTGCAACCTGCGTTGTGTGTATTGTATGCCCGAAGAGGGCATTGAGTCGATACCGCACAGCCGGATTATGCGTTTTGAAGAAATTGTGGAGGTTGTAAAGGCCGCTGTTGGAATCGGTATCCATAAGTTTCGAATCACAGGAGGAGAGCCTTTGGTTCGCAAAGGTATTGTTGAGCTGGTACGAATGATAAAAGCCGTTCCCGGAGTTGATGAGCTGGTGATGACTACCAATGGTATATTGCTGGAACGTTATGCTCATGAACTTGCTGAGGCAGGAATGGGGCGCGTAAATGTAAGCCTTGATACCATCGACCCACAGGAATATAAACGAATTACGCGTGTCGGTTCGCTGGACCAGGTGATGAAAGGCCTGGAAGCAGCAGAGAAATACGGCCTTACTCCCATAAAACTTAATTGTGTGATACAATACAGCTCTGATGAGGAGCATGCACAAAAGGTACGTGCTTTTGCTGAAGAGAAAGGCTATCATGTGCAGTTTATTCATCAGATGAACCTGGAAGCCGGAGAGTTTAGTGTCGTTGAAGGCGGGCATGGTGGTGATTGCCCCAACTGCAACCGCCTGCGCCTTACCGCCGATGGTTTGATACACCCTTGTCTGTTTTCTGATCAGGGTTATGATGTGCGGGAACTGGGCGCAAAAGAAGCACTTATTAAAGCCATTGAAAATAAACCCCGCTCAGGAAGCTGCAATGTGTCAGGAAAATTTTATAATATTGGAGGTTAAACAACGCTTATGAAAGCATTTTCTCATACCGATAG
>CAZQNY010000021.1:0-32543 GCA_964594665.1 uncultured Bacteroidales bacterium | reverse complement strand
AATAACGAAGCATGGAAAACTGCTGACTTCCAGAACTTCATGATGCGTGCTTACGTTTATAACGAAGCTGATAACCGTGAACTCGAGAAGTACGAAGTTTATCGTCTGCTTCAGGGTCAGGAAGAAATGCCTGAAACTTGGACTCTGCTTTCAAACAACGTAACTGAAACTGAATATGTTGATGTTGAATGGCAGACTCAGCCTACCGGTTGGTACCGTTACGCTGTTAAAGCTGTTTACACTTACAATGTATCTGAACCTGCATTCTCTAATGCTGTTCCTCGTGGATTCGATTCTAATATTACTGTAAACGTACGTAACGAAGATGGTGAAGCTGTAGAAGGTGCTTATGTAGTACTTGGAAGCGAAACTGATCCTGATATGTACACTTACGCTGCAACTACTCCTGCAAGTGGATCCGTATTCTTCCACGAAGTATGGAATGGTATGTACAAACTTACTGTTACTAAAGAAGGTTATACTGATTACGTTCTTGGTGGAATCTATATTGCAAGTGATAACACATTCAATGTAATTCTCCAGAGCCTTTGTCTGCCTCCACAGAACTTCGAAGTTAATGCACAGACTGGTGTTGCTACATGGTTACCTCCTGTAGTAGATTATGAAGTAGCATTCGAAGAAGGTTTTGAAGGTGGTGTGATTCCTCCGGGCTGGACTCAGCAGTATCTTGTACAGAACGTAAGCTGGAATATCGGAAACGGTGGCCCAACAGGAACTCCCGGTTCTGCTCACAGTGGCGAATACAATGCAACTTTCATGGGTAGCTCTGCTACTACTAAACTTATAACTCCTGCTATTGACCTTGCTGGTGCTCTGGTTCCAAAACTGAGCTTCTGGCATACTCAAAAAGCCGGTGCTGGTCAGGATGAACTCCGTGTATACTACCGTACTTCTGCTACTGGTGCATGGGTTGCTCTTGCAAGCTATATCTCTAACCTCGAGACATGGCAGAATGAAAGCATTTCACTGCCTAACCCAACAGGTGCTTATTATATCGCATTCGAAGCTAATTCTCCGGAACCAGCTGGTATGGGTATTGCTCTTGATGATGTTCAGATCCTTAAAGGTGTTGCTCCAGGCGCTGACAGCCGTGCACTCCTCGGATTTAACCTCTATCTCGATGGTCAGTATGTAGATTATACAACTGAATATTCGTATACTTATACAGATCTTGAAATCCAGCAAACTTACATCGCTGGTATCACTGCTGAATATACTTCTTGTACTTCTGTAATGGTTAACTACGCATTTACTTATATGCCATGTTACCTCTTCGAACCTCCAACAAACTTTAACGGTGTTGCTAATCCTGGTAACCAGGTTGCCCTTACATGGGATCTTCCTGAAGGTGCTGCTGACCGTGAAGCTACTGTTGTAAGCGAAGAAGTTCGTACTAATGTTCCTGCTAATGCTGAAGGTTCTCCAATGGTTCGTACAATCGAAACTGCCGGTAACCGTGACATGTGGGATCTCCAGTTCAACTATCCTTGTGGTGATGCTTCCGGTGAAGCTGGTGCTGAAACTGATGGTTCTCAGTATTTCACTACCAAGTGGAATGGTGACCTCTTCTTCACTTATGAAATGGACGGTACCTTCAGTGGTTCATTCTCTGTTGCTGGTGCAAGTGGTGTTCGCGACCTCGCTTATGATGGTGAATATTTCTACGGTTCTGATGCTACAAATAAAATCTGGCAGATGGATTTCGCTGGACAGACTCTCGTAAGTACAATCAATACTCCTGTTGCTGTACGTGCTATTGCATACGACTCTGATCAGGATGCATTCTATGTAAACAACTGGTCTGAGGATGTTACTCTCGTTGATCGTTCAGGTGCTGTTATTAACAGCTGGCCTGTAGGTTCATACGGTAGCTTCTATGGTATGGCTTATGATAACTATGACGAAGAATCAGAACCTTCAGTATGGTGCTTCAGCCAGGATGGCTCAGGTGGTGTTATTGTTCAGAATAATGCTGAAACTGGTGCGTTTACTGGTATGATGTGGGATGCTGTTGCTGCTCTTGCTACTTCCGGTACTGATCTCGCAGGTGGTCTCTTTACTCATGAGAACCTCGTTGCTGGTACAGTTACTCTTGGTGGTCTTGTACAGAACATTTCACTCTTTGGTTATGAAATCTACGGTGCCGGCGGTACTGGTGGTGGTACTGGTTTCATGGGCTTCAACGTTTATCGTGATGGCGTGAAACTTACTCCTTCTCCAATCTCCGGACTCGGATATAACGAAACAATCACTCCTGGTGGTGAGTATACTTATAATGTAACTGCTGTTTACGAACCTAACTTCGAATCTTGCCCTGAAGAAGCTGAAGTTACACTTTGCGTAGGTTGTGACCTTGACGCTCCTCAGTGTATCCTCGCTGAAGTACAGGAATCTGATATCGATGTTCTCGTAGCATGGTGTACTCCTGGTGCTGTAACTCCTGAATACTGGATTAGCTACTTCACCGATCTGACTCACCTTAGCTGGGCTGTTCCCGAACGTGCTACATTATACAATGTAACTGATTTTGGTGCTGAATACCCTGTTGAAATTACTCAACTTGCACATGTATTCTATGAGCATCCATCATACCCATGGGGCGCTGACCAAACCTTCAAGTTTAAGGTTTATGCTGCTGATGGTACTACTATGCTTTATGAATCAGCTGAAATTGCTGCTCTGCAGTATCCTGATGAAACTGTTGTAGTTCTTGATGAAGCTATTGCTGTTGATGGTGACTTCTACCTCTCTATCGCTGGTAATGCTGAAACTGGTATGCCTTCTTCTGCTGCTATCGAAGACCTGACGAATAGTCATGGTTATGTAGGTGCTGCAGGTGCATGGGAAGCTTACGACCTCGAGTGGGCTTCAAGTGTTAAGATTCGTACTGCTGCTGCTGATGTAATGCTCCAGCCTAACAACAGCGGTCACGCTGTAAACAGTGCTGATGTTAACGTTGCTGCTATCAATGAAACTATTGAAGTACGTGACCTTAACCGTGCTATCCTCCTTGGTTATAATGTATGGAGAGATGGTGATGTTGTTGCTTACGTTCCTGCTCCTGACACATTCTATATGGACATGAACCTCGCTCCTGATTCTTACACTTACTGTGTAACTGCAATCTACGACGAAGGTGAATCTACTCCAATTTGTGCTGAGCCTGTAACTGTTGAAGCTAAAGGTATGATTGCCGGTACTGTTGTTGATGGCCTTACTGGTACTGTTCTGGAAGGTGTTACTGTAACAGCTGGTGAATATACTGCTACTACTGGTTACGACGGTTACTACGAAATGGAAGTAATGTCTGGTACTATTGAAGTAATGGCTGAAAAAGCTGGTTATACTACTTCTGTTAAAACAGCCGAAGTATACTACGATCAGACTACTACTGTTGACTTCAACCTCTATGAAGATGGTGTTGTTCTTATGCTCCCATTCTACGAGCCATGGAACGATGGTTTCGAAGCTCAGGGATGGTCATTCGATCCTGAAGCTGGTAACTGGCTGATCAATGAAACAGTTGGTGTTGACGCTCCTTCTGCTGAATTTAACTGGAGCCCTTCTGTTACTGAATACAGCTATGCACTCGTTACTAATGATATCGTTGCTGACGGCGCTTCCAATGTAGCTCTCGCTTTCGATCTTCAGCTTTCTGACTATGCTGCTGACGGTAATGAAATGATGACTATTGAAGTATTTAACGGTACTGACTGGAATGAAGTTGTTACTTTTGCTAACAATGGAAACATTGACTGGACCAGCTATACTTTCGATATTTCAGAATACGCTATAGGAAATATCTTCAATGTACGTTTCGTAGCTCATGGCCTCGATTCTTACAACATTAACTACTGGAACATTGATAATGTTAAGATTTACGAACAGGTTCTTGTTAATGTTTATGGTACTGTTACAGAACTTGCAACAGGTAACCCGGTAGAAGGTGTTGAAATTACTGTTGAAGGTTACGATCCTGTATTCACTGATGCTGCTGGTACTTACAGCGTACAGGTTGAAACAGGTACTTATAACCTTACTGCTGAAATGGCAGGTTACAATGTAGAAAACGAAACTGCTACTGTTGAAGCAGATTACGAATGGAACGTTGAATTAACTGCTCCTGTACTTGTTGTTGATCCTGATCAGATCGGTGTTGAAGCTATCGAAAATGGTCCTGATGTAGTAGAAATTGCTACTGTATACAACAATGGTAACGGCCAGCTTGACTGGAACGTAACCTGGGCAGAACTTCAAATGACTGCTGCTGAAAACCTTACTACTACAACTACTGTTCGCACAGAGGCTGGTACTCCTGAGCAGGAAGTTAGTCCTAAGGTAACTAAACTCAACGGTGCTGTTGATGAAATCTGGGATGTTCAGTTCCAGTTTGACGCTGCAGCTGCTGCCGGTGGCGTTATGTCTCAGGCAGGTGTTGAATTCGACGGTCAGTTCTTCTATACTACTATCTGGAATGGTACTGATATCCTGAAGTTTGATGCTAATGGAAATTACATTGAAACAATGGCTATTAGCGGTGCCAGTGGTCTGCGTGACCTCGCATGGGATGGTGAATTCCTCTATGCCGGTGCATCTTCTACTACTATCTACCAGATTGATCCTTCTGATATGAGTGTTGTTGGTACTATTTCAACTCCTGAAAATGTTCGTGCTATTGCTTATGATGATGGTGCTGACGGATTCTGGATTTGTGACTGGTCTACTGACCTCTACCTTGTTGGTCGTGATGGTGCTATCCTGAACGTAATTGCTAATCCTGGCGTTGAGTCTAACTACGGTATGGCTTATGACGGATTCACTGGTGCTCCTACTCTGTGGCTATTCTCTCAGGGTGGTTCTGGTGCTGACTTCGTACAGGTTGACATTAACAGTGGTACCCTCACTGGTGTATCTCACAATGCTCTTGCTGACCTTACTGTAACCGGTACTTCTACAATCGCAGGTGGTGCTTTCACTACTGTTGATTATCTTAGCGGTACTGTTACTCTTGGTGGTATGATTCAGGCTGATCAGGATCTGATCTTCGGTTACGAACTTGCTGAATACGACCAATGGCTCAGCTTCAATCCAACTAACGGTACTGTAATGCCTGGTGAATCTCAGGAAGTTGAAGTTATCTTTAACGCTGCTGATTATCCTGAAGGAACTCACAAAGAAGCTCTCGCTACTTTCCACAGTACTCCTGATGTAGGTGTTGAAGAACTTACTTGTATCATGGACGTTATCAGAGGTATCAACGATGTTGAAGGCATTGAAGTAAGCATGTACCCTGTACCTGCTAACGACTTTGTTAACATCGAGCTCTCTGACAATGTACAGAGCATCCGTATCCTGAACTATGCTGGTCAGGTTGTTTACGATCAAATCGCTACTGACACATTCGTACGTATCGATGTTCGTGAATACACTGCTGGTGCTTACATGGTTGAGTTTACTACTAACGATGGTGAAGTATTCAACAAACGTCTTGTTGTTACAAAATAATCATCGGTAATCATATTTTGAAAAAGGGAGCCCTCGGGTTCCCTTTTTCATTTTTAGTACTTTCCATTCCATTTATTACTTTTGCAGCTATGATAACTGTCAGTAATGTTTCCGTATATTTTTCCGGCGAACCTCTGTTTTCCGGTCTTACTTTTATTGTGAATGATCGCGATCGTATTGGGCTTGTTGGACGAAACGGAGCCGGCAAATCTACACTTCTGAAACTTATCACCGGCGAACTAATACCTGAGGAGGGGAAAGTGATAAACCCTGCAGGTGCAAGCATAGGATATTTGCCTCAGGAGATGGTTATTAACAGTGATGTCTCAGTACTTGAGGAAGTACAAAAAGCCTTTGAGGAGGTGAATACCCTCGAAAAGCAAGTGGAATCGCTAACCTCTCAATTGGCGCATAGAGAAGATTATGAGTCTGCCGATTATGCAAAATTAGCTCAGGATCTTACTGATTGTAATGAGCGGTTTTTCCTTTTAGGCGGGAAAAGTCGTTCCGCTGATGCTGAAAAAGTACTTCTCGGCTTAGGTTTTGATCGCTATGAGTTTGATAAACCAGTAAATACGCTTAGCGGAGGCTGGAAAATGCGTATTGAACTGGCAAAGCTTCTTTTACGACGCCCGGACGTGATCCTGTTGGATGAGCCTACCAATCATCTTGATATTCTTTCTATTCAGTGGCTGGAAAATTATTTGAAAGTTTATCATGGAGCAGTGATACTTGTTTCCCACGATCGAACATTTCTCGATAATGCTACTAACAGAACTGTTGAAGTTACTATGGGCAGGCTGTATGATTATAAATGTTCCTATTCGGAATACGTGCAGCAACGCAGTCAGGTTATGGCTGCTCAAATTGCGGCTTTTGATAATCAGCAAAAGGAAATAAAGGAAATTGAAGCCTTCATTGAGCGTTTTAGATATAAGGCTACAAAAGCAAAACAAGTACAGTCGAGGATTAAAAAACTGGAAAAACTGGAAACCGTAACACCTGATCAAACTGATAAAACGGCAATGCACTTTGCCTTTCCTCCGGCACCGCGCTCAGGGAAAGTGCTTTTTTCCGCGAAAAATTTGTCAATGAGTTTTGGAGAAAAATTGGTTCTTCAAAATATAGATATTGCCATTCTTCGGAATGAGTTTGTTGCTTTTGTTGGTAAAAACGGGATGGGAAAAACCACCCTCTCCCGGATAATTATAAATGAACTGGAATCCAGTAAAGGATTAGTCGAACGAGGCCACAATGTAAAGATTGGCTATTACGCGCAAAATCAGGCGCAGATGCTTGATGAGAATAAAACTGTTTTTCAGACAATCGATGATGTTGCAACAGGTGATATGCGGCCTAAAGTACGGTCTCTGCTAGGGAATTTCCTTTTTAGTGGGGAAACCATTGAGAAGAAGGTTAAAGTCCTGTCTGGTGGCGAAAAAGCACGTCTGGCACTTGCTAAAATGTTGCTGGAACCCGTTAACCTGCTGGTTCTCGATGAGCCTACCAACCACCTGGATATGCAGTCGAAAGATATCCTTAAAAATGCTTTATTGCATTATGATGGAACTCTTATTCTGGTTTCACACGACCGTGATTTCCTCCAGGGTCTTACAACGCGAATTATTGAATTTCGTGACCATAAGGTTTATGAACACCTTGATGATGTTTATACTTTCCTCGAAAACCGGTCATTACAGTCGTTCGAGCAGTTGAACAAGATGTCAAAACAAAGCACTTACGGCGAAGGCAGAACTGATTCCGGTAATAAGGCAGATTATCTGGCACGTAAAGAAAAAGAACGCCAACGACGAAAAATCCGCTCTGCCATTGAAAAGTCAGAGTCAGAGATCCAGTCTGTTGAGCAGGAATTATCTCAACTGGATGCAGAATTAAGTAATCCGGACCCTGCAAAGGACTTATCCGATCAATATAGTAAATATGCTACTTTGCAGGATAAACTGGAAGCAGTAATGACATTGTGGGAAAAGCAGAATATTGAGCTTGAAGAATTGAATGATTAAATCACAGCCCTGTTACATATCTCTATTCAAAATCTGATAGGCAAATTCTTTCAGAATAGTTTTTTTGGATGTATCAGGTGACAGATGTTCAAAAATGTGCATAGCCTCTTCGAAGTAACTGTTTATGAGTTTTTCAGTTAATGCCGGGATATTTAATTTGGTGAAGATTTCCTTTACCTGCGTAATTTTTTGTTCAGGAGGGATGGTATCCGACATATAAAGCAGTTTAATATTTTCTGCTTCATCGTCTGATGCTGCTTCCAGAGCTTTCAGGTAAATATAGGTTTTCTTGTTGGCGAGGATATCCCCACCTATTTTTTTACCAAATTTTGCCTGATCACCGAAAGCATCCAGTAAATCATCCTGCAGCTGAAAGGCCATACCCAGGTTTTCTCCAAAAGCATAAATTTTACGCTGCTGATCTTCCGGAGCCCCTGCAATGGCAGCTCCAATTTCCATGCTTGCAGCAAGGGCGACAGCTGTTTTCAGCCTTATCATATTCAGGTATTCCGCTAGCGTAGTGTTTTCTGCTGTTTCGAAGTTCATATCATATTGCTGGCCTTCACAAACTTCTATGGATGTTTTGCAGAAAATTTTCATAATTGCGGGTACAAGCTCAGGTTTCGTTTGCCGGACATAATCATATGCCATGGCAAACATTGTGTCGCCGGAAAGAATAGCTACATTGGTATCCCATTTTTTATATACTGTCTCACGGCCTCTGCGAATAGGAGCACGATCCATGATATCATCGTGCAATAGGGTGAAGTTATGAAAAATCTCGATGCCCAAAGCCGGGTTAATGGTATCATTAATATCGCCGTCATACATTTCACAGCTCATCATCATAAGTGCCGGGCGCAAACGCTTTCCTCCTCCTTCAAGTGTATATGAAATGGGATCGTATAATTCATGTGGCTCCCCATATATATTGAGTGATTGAATCTGTTTGTTTATTATTTGCGCAAGTTCTTTTATAGTATGCATGATAAAAGCTGTTATATGTCTTTCTTAAAACCTTCCAGAGGCATCCTGCTGGTATCTATGTCCTCTTCTTCATCAAAAATTTCTATAAATGGTTCACGTTTAAAAGATTTTGTGGTGATCCACTTATTTAGTGTTAATAATAACGACGGAAGAACAATTAGGTTTGCCAAAAATGCAATTAAAAGTGTAAAAGATACCAGGAAACCTAATGCCTGTGTGCCTCCGAAACTACTGAAAACAAATATTCCAAAACCAAAAAATAAAATTATACTGCTATAAATTATACTGTATCCCATCTCATTAATGGCATTTACAACAGCAGTTTTGATATCTTTATTATTTGCCTTTAGCTCCATCCTGTACCTGGACAAAAAATGTATTGTATTATCAACTGATATTCCCAATGCAATGCTGAAAATGATAATTGTCGATGGCTTCACAGCAACTCCAGTATACCCCATCAGTGCTGCAGTTAATAAGAGTGGGAATAAATTGGGGATCAGAGATATACTTACCATTTTTAGTGATCGGAATAAAAATATCATTAATAATGTGATGGCAAGAATAGCAATTAATAAGCTGGTTTTTAAATTGTTAATAAGGTATTCCGTTCCTCTGCAGAAAACAACACTGGTACCGGTAATAGTAACATCGTATTTTTCAGAAGGAAATATATCTTCGATTTTTGTTGTTAATTCCTGTTTGATTTTTTCAATCTCTGGAGTTCCCAGATTTTTAATCTGAACCATTACTCTGGCCACTTGTAAATCTTTATCGACCAAATTGTTAAGTATAGAATTGTTGCTGTTTTCCATTTCAGGGATATACTTCATGATGAAGTTTTTTTCCTGATTATTAGGGAGCTCATAGTATTCTTTTTTGCCGTTGTAGTAGGTCTGTTTTGCAACTTTTGCAATATTTACAGCAGAATAGGGTTTTCCAAGCTCAGGATATTCGCCAAGAAGATCATGGAGCTTGTTGAGTTTATTAAGCGTTGAAAGCCTTAAAACTCCCCTGGGTTTTTTTGTATCTACTGTTATTTCAAAAGGCAACAAGCCATTCATTTGGTCTTCAAAATAGAGCAAATCCTGGTACATCTCATCTTTGTGTGGTATATCATCGACAACACTGCCTGTTGTTTCTAATTTTGATATTCCAAATACTCCAAGCAATAAAATAATTACCGAAACAATATATACCTGATTCCTGTATTGCTGAACAATAAGTGTTATCTGTTTAAGTATTCCGTGAGTGGCCTTTCTGTCGAGATGTTTCAGATCGTTTTTAGAGGGGTCGGGGAGATATGAAAAAAAGATAGGAATAAGAACAATAGATAAAACAAAGACCACAAGAATGTTAATGGCAGCCACAATGCCAAACTCAACAAGGATTTTGTTTCCGGTAAGAATAAATGCCGCGAAGCCAATTGCCGTTGTAATGTTTGTCATTAAGGTTGCATTTCCAACACGCTGGACCATTCGTGACAGAGCTCTGATTTTATTTCCATGAGATCGAAAATCCTGGTGGTATTTATTTAAAAGAAAGATACAATTTTCAACACCGATAATAATCATTAACGGAGGGATGATCCCTGAAAGAATAGTGATTTCAAATCCAAGAAGAGAAATCAGCCCGAGACCGAAAATGACACTTATTATTACAATTGTCATAGGGAAAAGTACGGCTCTGTATGACCGGAAGAAAATAAAAAGGGCAATAGATGCCACTAAAGCCGCTAAGACCATAAAAACATAGAGATCTGTTTTGATTTTGTCTCTTGTTGTGGTTCTGATGAACGGCATTCCGGAAATATGCGTTTCCATTCCCGTATCTTTCTCGAATTCTTTTACCCGTTTTTCTATGCGTTCAACGGTTTTAATCCTGGCTTTGGAGTCTATTTTACTTTCGTCAAGAGTGATTGCCATAAAGGTCGCTCCTGTAGCACTGTTATATATTACACCATCATATAAAGGCAGGTTATAGGCTATATTAAGAATGCTGTCAAGTGTTTCCTGCGATTCAATTTTCGTTTGTATAAGAGGATGGAAGTCAAATTTCCGGAGGCTGTCATTTCTGCTGAGTGTATACATTCTGGCAAGAGAAAGCTGTTGTTCCACACCGGGAATTTCAAGAATATCATCGCCAAGTGAAGCCCAATGATTAAATCCTTCGTGAGTATAAACTGCTTTGTCATCGACGCCAAGGAAGATGACGGCTCCGTCTTTTCCAAAGGTTTCTTTGAATTTTTGATACTGAATGTTTACCGAGTCTGTTTCCGGAAGCATCTGAACGAACTCATAACTCATTTCAACACCAAAGGCAAACCATCCCATGATAATGGTTACCATTCCGATGAGTACAAGGTTGAAAACTCTGAACCTTAGGATGTACCGTGTAATATATTGCCAAAATTTATTGCCTGCCACTATAATTTATATTTCCTGTTACGCTTTCCCGGGCGAAAAGGGCGAAGATACTATATTTTTAAGAAAAAGAAACCCTGTAACCGGGATGATTACAGGGTATTAGCTTTACCAGCTAAGTATTTTAAAGAAATCGTAGGTTTCCGGGTCATCAACAAACTGTTTTGCATCTTCATAATCTTTTTCAGTGATGTAATGAAGGTTGTTGTTGAAGACGAGTTTTGATTTTTCAGAATCAACATTTAAAAGCCTGGGTTTGATTTTACCATTCTCATCTTCAACATCTTTAAGAAACAGAGGTTGAACCGTCATTTCATGGTTTGTGCATACCATACACCCGGTAATGCCCCTGTCATAGAGTTGTTTTACTCCTGTGCCCAATAAACTGCAGTACATCAGGTCGAACGCAGAAGGCGTAACACAACGAAGTTCATAACCAATTTCTACCGGACGGCTTTTAATGTTTAAACCAATCCTTTTTAATTCTCTTTGCAGTAAAAGATTAAAGATGTGAGCCTTACTGACATTCCCCAGCTCAGGATGCCCATGATCGTCGTAGGTAAATGTTATTCCTGTGCTTTGAATCTCAGCATCTGTCATAAAATGAAAAACCCCTTCACTGATAACGGCAGCACCATAATTAATCCCAAGTATTTTGCGTTTTAGCATTGAAGAGATTACCAGATTGATAATTTTTTTGAATGATACGGGTGTTTTATTAAACATTTCGGGAATAACAATCATTGGATAATGGCATGCCGCACCAATACCAAAAGCAAGATGCCCTGCTTCACGACCCATTGCAGATACAACAAACCAGTTTCCACTGGTGCGTGCGTCTTCATAAACAGTTGTTGCTATGCGTGTACCTTCAGCTTTTGCCGACTGATATCCAAATGTTGGCTGTTCTTCCGGTAAAGGGAGGTCATTGTCGATGGTTTTCGGCACATGAATATTCTGAATACTTATATTATTTTCATGAAGATATTTAGAGATCCTGTTTGCTGTACTTGCCGTGTCGTCACCGCCAATGGTAACCAGAAGCTTTATGTTGTTGTTAATGAAAAAGTCGGGTTTAAATTCATTATTTGTTGGTTTGTAGCGGCTCATTGTTAGCGCAGAACCTCCTCGATTACGGATGCGATCAGCCATGTCGAAATCAATTTCTTCAAATTTTGGCTTCGTGCTAAAAAGAGTTTTGTACCCGTAATGAAGACCGATGACCCGATAATTATGGTTTAAAAATACTTTTGCAACAGAGCTTATCACCGTGTTTATTCCCGGTGCCGGACCTCCGCCGCATAAAATTGCAACTGTTTTTTTCATGCTATTTGAGTTCTTGTTTTTTCAGTGGTTAAATATAAGATTTTCTCATTTCTTAGCAATATTGCTGGTTGAAGAATGTGTTATTTCTTGTTTCTTAATACAATACGTGCTGTTCTTCTGCTCTGTTGTTTTAGTAATACGTCTTTACCGCTGATTTTTTCGTTTATGCACTCCTCTGAATAATTGCTTATGGTTAACAATTCAAGAGCGGTGTTGTAGCGAACCTCAAAATGATTTTCGAGATCTCTGCGTAAAGCAATAAACCGATATTCATCAAAATCAAAACATACCGTTAAATTTACTGCGGAAGATTGCAACAGGTTGATTCGAATGCCTCTTGTTTTTAATATCTGAATTATTTTCTCTACATAATTTTCAGCCATAAACCCCAGATTTATAGGGGAAATTGTCATCAAACACTGATTATTTTTAATGATAAAACAAGGAATATCTACCGAATTAATATTGTGACTGCAGATAATCGTTCCCTGTGATTTTATATTTTTGAATGATTGTACGTATAAAGGAATGTTTTTTCTCTTTAATGGCAGGATGGTGCGGGGATGGATAACCCTTGCGCCGTAATATGCCAGTTCAACACATTCCCTGTAGCTTACACGAGGCAGTAAAACGGCATCAGGAAAAATTTTCGGGTCTGCATTATAAATTCCATCTACATCTTTCCAGATCCTGACCTCCTCTGCATCCAGAATATTTGCAAATATCGCTGCTGTAAAGTCAGAACCTTCCCGTCCTAAGGTGGTTCTGACTCCTTCCTCAGTACCGGCAATAAATCCCTGGGTAAGATATATTCTGCTGTCATTAGCTATGGATGCAGAAATTTTCTTCCATGTAGCATCCCAGTTCACTTTTCCTTCCCTGTGGGTTTCATCAGTAATTATAAGTTTATGAGCCTGAAGATGTTGCAATTCAAAACCCTGTTCCTTTAAATATTCATATATGATTGTGGTACTTAGAATTTCTCCGGTGGAGACAACAAAATCATATAATTTATCATAGGAAATATGAATGCTGTCCTGAAGGGCTTCCCTGGTAGTTTTAATAATCTCTCTAATTTTCTCAAAAGCACTTACTCTGTTTTCAGCAAAAAGATTTTCCGCAATGTGTAAATGCTCCTCTTCAATGTTTTGCAGGCTTTGTTTCCAGCTACTGTTTTCCGCAAATGCTTCAGCTGTAACTGTTTCCAGTTTATTGGTTGTTTTTCCCATTGCCGAAACAATAATAACTGCATTTGACTGAATATTATCCCGAATAATTCGGGCAAGATTTTTTATTGAGGGAGCATCCTTCACTGATGCACCACCGAATTTATGAATGATCATTCTCTGAATTTTGATTACAAAAATAGTATTTCCCTGAATAATTTGGTTTTGTACCTTTGGAGCAAATTTTTTTGATTTGAAAATAAACGAAATTTTATCTCTGTACAGGAGTGATTCCCGAATAGAAAAGGTCGCAAAGTGTCTCTCAGGCGATCAATCCAAATTAAAATTAAAAGGTGTTGCAGGGTCTCAGTATGCTTTTTTGTTATTGGCTTTGTCACGACACCTTTCCTCTTCCCAGGTGGTAATTATGCCAAACAGGGAAAAGGCTGCCTATTTGTTTAATGATCTTGAGAATCTTCTCGACGAGCAGGCTTTACCTGCTTCGGATAAGAAAGTACTGTTTTATCCCAGTTCCTACCGTAGAATTCACGATTTTGACCATCAGGACTCTCAGAATATCCTTCTTCGTACTGAAGTCCTTAACCGCATCGGATCGGAAGCGGCAAAGAAGAGTTTTATTGTTACATATCCTGCTGCAGTCAGCGAATTGATTATCGACAGATCGGTGATCAGGAAAAATACCATTGTAGTTGAAAAAGGGGAGGAGTGTTATCCTGATCTGCTTGCTGATCAGTTGCTGGCATTGCACTTCGATCGTGTGGATTTCGTTTATGAACCCGGTCAGTTTTCTGTTCGCGGCGGCATAGTGGATGTGTATTCATATGCTGAGGAATACCCTGTGCGCGTTGATTTTTTTGGTGAAGAAATTGCTTCTCTCCGTTTTTTTAATCCTGCGAATCAGCTTTCCATTGCAGAGAAGCAAAAGGTATCCCTGTTGCCGAATGTTCAGGATCGCTCTGCCGCACAAAAGCGGAAAAGATTTATCGCTACATTACCTTCGAAAACAGTAATATGGTATGACGACCTTTCGGAGATCCTTAACAGAGTAGAACAGCAACTGGAAACTGCCGGTAAGGAAAAAGGTGAGGACCTGGATGAGGTTGCTCCAACTGAATTACTGGCTCATGTGCATGATTTTTACAGCGATATTTTGAAATTCAGATCTGTTTTAACAGGCCCTGTACCCGACAAGATTACCACTGAAGTAATTTTAGACTTCGGTGCCATTGCCCAGCCATCTTTTAATAAGAATTTTGAATTACTTACGGAAAAATTTCGTTCCAATAATAACGAAGGCATAGCCACAGTACTTTTTTCTGAGAATGAAAAACAGCAGCATCGCCTGAACTCGATATTTAGCGATTTGCTGCAGGGAGATGTTGCAGATTATTACAAGCTGGTGCCTGCAACGATTCATGAAGGGTTTGAAGATCCGGCAGCGGGAATTGCCTGCTATACGGATCACCAGATTTTTGACCGATACCACCGTTATCGACTCAGAGACGCCGCAAAAACAAGAGAGTCATTAAGTATAAAGGAACTTACAGGCCTCATCCCCGGAGATTTTATTACCCATGTTGAATATGGTATTGGCCGCTTCGACGGACTGGAAAAAATCTCCAATAATGGCAGGGAACAGGAAGCTATCAGGATTATTTACGGAAATGATGATTTGCTTTATGTAAATATTCATTCCTTACATCGTATCTCAAAATATGTTGGTAAAGAGGGTACGGAACCTAAACTGCACCGACTGGGAAGTACTGCCTGGAAAAAGCTTAAAACAAAAACCAAAGGCAGGGTAAAAGATATCGCCCGGGAGTTGATAAAACTTTATGCTCAACGGAAAAACAGTAAAGGTTTTGGGTTTAGCGCTGACACCTATATGCAACATGAGCTGGAAGCTTCCTTTATTTATGAAGATACCCCCGACCAATTTAAGGCTACTGCTGATGTAAAGGCTGATATGGAGAAACCTTTCCCCATGGATCGTTTGGTATGCGGTGATGTAGGATTTGGAAAAACTGAAGTTGCCGTAAGAGCTGCTTTTAAAGCTGTTGCGGATAGTAAGCAGGTTGCCGTTCTCGTTCCGACAACCATTCTGGCCCTTCAGCATTTTCATACTTTTAATGATCGTTTGAAGGATTTTCCGTGCCGTATTGAATATATTAACCGGTTTAGAACGGCAAAACAGATTCGTGAAATATTAAAAGATACTCTGGAGGGTAAAGTTGATATCCTGATTGGTACGCACCGGATTGTCAGCAAGGATGTAGCATTTAAAGATCTGGGTCTGTTGATTGTTGATGAAGAACAAAAATTCGGCGTTTCTGTAAAGGATAAGTTAAAACAGCTGCGTGTAAATGTAGATACTTTAACACTTACTGCTACTCCTATTCCCCGCACATTGCAGTTTTCCATGCTCGGTGCCCGCGATCTGTCGGTCATTAATACGCCTCCTCCCAACCGTTATCCAATTCAAACAGAGGTGAAGCCTTTTAACCCTGATATTATCCGTGAGGCAATAACCTACGAACTTGCCCGTGGCGGCCAGGTGTTTTTTGTCCATAACAGGGTGCAGAATATCATTCAGGTTGCCGATATGATCCACAAGTTTGTTCCCGGTGTACGAATTGTTATCGGACATGGAAAAATGGAAGGCAAAGTATTGGAAAAAGTGATGCTTGATTTTATTGACGGGAAGTATGATGTGTTACTTTCTACAACTATTGTGGAGTCGGGGTTGGATATTCCAAATGCTAATACAATGATTATTAATGATGCCCAGAATTTCGGGCTCAGTGATTTGCATCAGCTTCGTGGCAGGGTAGGAAGGGCCAACAGGAAGGCTTTTTGTTATCTAATGACCCCACCAATGGCGTCATTAACGCAAGATGCCCGAAAACGGCTCAGGGCAATTGAAGAGTTTTCCACGCTTGGGTCGGGTTTTAATATTGCCATGCGTGATCTTGATATCCGCGGCGCAGGTGATCTGCTGGGCGCTGAACAAAGCGGTTTTATCTCTGATATCGGTTTTGATATGTATCAGAAAATCCTTGATGAGGCTATTATGGAGCTTAAACAGTCGGATCCTGAATTTGCAGCCTCTCCGGCAGGAAAAGAACAATGGGTCTCGGAATGTGTGCTGGAAACAGATATGGAGTTATTGATCCCTGACAGCTATGTGTCAAATATCACCGAACGATTGCGTTTGTACCGAAGCCTTGAAGATGCAACGGATGAGGGGGCGTTACAACAGTTTGTCCATGATCTGGAGGACCGTTTTGGTGCAGTACCTCCTCAAACCAGTGAACTCGTGGAAACGGTGAAGCTTCGTTGGTTAGGAAAAAATATTGGCCTTGAAAAAATCGTATTGAAGAATAAACGCCTTAGTTGTTATTTTGTAAATAATCAGGAGTCGCCCTATTTCCAAAGCGACCGTTTTGGAGCAATGCTGGTTTATGCACAACAGAATCCGCGCGAATGCACCTTTAAAGAAAGAAACAAACGTCTCTCTCTGGTATTTGATAAAGTGGACACAGTATACCAAGCCCTGGAGAAAGTCCGGGACCTTAATAAGGCGTCGATGGCAATATCAAACGAATAAACTTTATTCCGCTTCTTTGATAATAAGCAAATAGGTGGGGAAGTGGTCGGAATATCCGCCCATGTAACGGCCTCCTGCAAAGGTGCGGTAAGGATAACCCTTATAACGTCCCTCTTTCTGTTTCATCCAGGGTTTGTGGAACACCACGGCTTTATGGAACTGGTAACCAGAGTAATCACCATTGAGCCATGCCGGTGTAATAACATGCTGGTCGAACATATTCCAGTTGTCACGATATGCAAGGCTTCCGATGCCGTTTCTGAACAAAGGCTCGAAGGGGTTGTAAAGCTGATCCCTTTTGAGTTTCTTCCGACCGGTTGCATTGAGGTATTTGTCAACACTTTCATTATTGGGATCATCATTATAATCGCCCATAAGCACAACTTTAGCATTGGGATCGATGGTACGCAATGAATCGATAATACTTCTTGATAACTGAGCAGCAGCGTTTCTGAGTGGTCGGCTGCGTTTTTCTCCGCCATAGCGTGACGGCCAGTGTACCACAATAAAATGCATGGGCTCGCCATCAAAAATCCCTGATACTACAAGCTGATCACGGGTACGGAAGTCATCCATGCCTTCAACATGCAAAGGCCTGCTTTGGGAATTTGTTACTTCAAAATATGAAGGATTGTATAGAAGTCCTACATCTACGCCACGGCGGTCAGGACCATCGTAATGTACTATTTTGTAGTTCCTGTCTTTTATATGCTCATTAACAACAAGATCATCAAGCACTGATTTGTTTTCTATTTCACTGACGCCCAGGATAGCGGGTCCGTCAGGAGTGATGTCAGTGGCAATCTGAGCAATAACTTTTGCCATATTATCACTTTTTTCCCAATAACGTGATGATCGCCATCCGTTGGGCCCCTCTGGGGTGAATTCATAATCGTTGACATTCTCCTGATTGATGGTGTCGAAGAGGTTTTCAAGGTTGTAAAATGCAACACAGGCAACTTTATATTCCTTCTCTTGTTGTGCTTTAACATTAGTGGCACCTGCAAGAATCAGGATCGTAATCGGGATGAGAAACAGAATTTTTTTCATACAACTAGTAATGATTAATGAAATGACTGTCAAATAGTAGCCTTAATCGGCCAAAAATGCATAATATTGCAAAATTAATATTCTTACTGAGAAATTGGGATTAAATAATTATTTCACTTTATGAAGGACTATACAAGAGTATTGCTTTTTTGTCTTCTGATCGTGCCGGGGATACTTCTGGCCCAGGAAGATACAATACAACAGAATCAGGTAGATATTCCTGTGGTAACGATTTCATCCTCTGAACTGGAGAGTGATTTGCAAACACAGGATATCAGTGGCCTTTTGGGCGCTTCAAAGGATATTTTTGTCTCTACGGCAGGCTATACCTTTGGATCCGCAAGGTTTCGTATCAGAGGATACGATTCAGAATACACCAGTGTATTAATAAATGGTGTTAAAATGAATGATATGCAAACAGGACGAGCCTACTGGTCGTCGTGGGGCGGGCTAAACGATGCAACCCGAAACAAGGTTATCCATACAGGTATTGCAGATCAGTCGTATACCTTTGGTGGCCCTGCCGGGAGTACCAACATTCATACCCGTGCATCGGAATATTCCGCTACCAACAAACTGACCTACTCCCTGGCCAATCGCAGCTATAACAACCGTCTTATGTTTATGTACGCTACCGGAGAGATGGAGAATGGCTGGTCGTTCGCTGCCTCGGGATCACGGCGCTGGGCACAGGAGGGTTATGTGGAAGGTACTTTCTACGACGCCTGGGGGTATTTCCTCTCAGCAGAAAAACGGATTAACAGACGCCATAGTATCGGCTTTATGGCACTGGGTGCACCGGCAAAAAGAGGTAAGTCCAATGTCTCGACTATCGAAACCTATGAGCTGGCAGATAATAACTATTACAACTCCAACTGGGGCTGGCAGGATGGTGAAAAACGCAATGCACGTGTTTCAAATTACCATCAGCCTCTGTTTATGCTTTCTCATTATTTTGATATTGATGATAAATCAAAACTTCAAACCTCTCTGTCGTACCAGTTTGGCCGTGGTGGCTCTACCGCCCTTAACTGGGTGGAAGCCGGCGACCCGCGTCCCGATTATTATAAGAACCTGCCCAGCTATTTTGAGCTGATTGGTGATCAGGCTAATTATGATCTTATCACACAGATGTGGCAAAACAGCGACGGCGGATTGCAGCTTAACTGGGATAATATGTATTTTGCCAATAGGAAATATTTATATACCGTAAACAATCCAAACGGTGAAATGGGTACCACATTGCAGGGTTATCGTTCAAAATATATTATTGAAGACCGTAGAGGTGATAAAAATGATCTCGGTTTCGATATGAATTACAACCGTCTTGTAAGTGATAACCTTGAGGTTTCTGCGGGCTTAAATGCAAAAATGCATAAAGGCCATATCTTTAAAACCGTTGTTGATCTGCTGGGTGGTGACTGGTATCTGGATATTGATAAATTTGCTGATGAAGAACCGAATGCTATTCTCGATGAGGCACAGCCCGACCTTAATAACCCCAATCACATTGCTTATGAAGGCGATATCATTGGATACGATTATGTTGCAAATGTAAATAAAGCAGCAGCCTGGGGAATCGCTGATTTTACCTGGTCGAAATTCGACTATTTTATCGCCGCAGAGCTGTCCGGAACCTCCTTTTGGAGAACTGGGAACATGAAAAATGGGCACTTCCCTGAGAGCTCTTACGGTGATTCGGAAAAACAACAGTTTTTTAATTATGCTGTGAAATCAGGGCTTACCTATAAAATAAATGGCCGTAATTATATTGTTGGTAATGCTATTTATATGACCAAAGCCCCTGAGTTCAGAACCGCATATATCTCACCCCGTACCAGAGACCAGGTTGTTGATAACCTTCAGAACGAAAAAGTACTCTCAGGAGATATTAACTATATCCTGAGAACTCCGGTAATTAAAGCCCGTCTTACATTCTACTATACCCAATTTACCGATCAAACCTGGGCACGAAGCTTTTATCATGATGAAGAGCAGTCGTTCGTGAATTATATGATGACCGGCGTAGATAAACGCTCTACCGGTGCTGAACTGGGTATTGAAGCAAAACTGACACCAACAATTTCACTCGAAGCAATGGGTAGCAAAGGATTGTTTATTTATACCTCCCGCCCGGAAGTAACTATCGCTCAGGATAATAATGCAGAGGTACTTGTTGCTGACCGCACTGTTTATCTGGAAAACTATTATGTAGGCGGAGGGCCACAGTCTGTTGCCTCTCTGGGTTTAAAATATTACTCTCCAAAGTTCTGGATGGCCGGATTATCGGTGAATTATTATGCTGATATGTACCTGGATATTAACCCCGACCGCAGAACAGAAGAAGCTGTTGCAGGTTATGCAGAAGATGATGTCCGTCGTGCAGAACTTTTAGCACAGGAACAACTTGAAAATGGCTATACCCTTGACGCGTTTGTCTATAAATCATGGAAAATTAACGATTATTATCTGGCAGTAAGTCTCAATGTCAGTAATATTCTGAATAATCAGGAGCTGGCAACTGGAGGCTTTGAAAACCTCCGTTATGATACTTCTGAGCCCGGGAAGTTTCCTCCCAGAATTTTTTATCTCTATGGCAGAAACTTCTTCCTGAACCTTAACTTCCGTTTTTAATTTTTTTTGATCATGAAATTGATATTTATAAATATGAAAAAATCAGCAAACTTATTCTTCCTTGCTCTTGGGATAATGATTTTCTCAGGGCTGATATCTTGTGTAAAACAGGAATATGACGCACCACCTGCAACCGATATTCCTGTTGGCGATGTATTAACACTCGCACAGCTTCGTCAGATGTATGCCGACTCATCAGAGTATACTTTTGATGGCGATTATTCTGTTTATGCTACTGTAACAATGGACGAAAGCACAGGGAATATCTACCGGACAGCTTTTATTCAGGATGATACGGATGCTACTTATTTGTTTTTGAAAAACAGTGGCGGGGTTGCCGAAGGTGATTCCATCCGCCTTTACCTTAAAGGTTGTACTCTCTCAGAATATGGTGGTGTTTTCCAGGTTAAGGATGTTCATAACGACTCCAGTATTGTGATTATTGACAATGACCGGAATCTTGTTCCTGAAGAAATTACACTTGCCATGCTTGCAACAGGCAATTATGAGTCGAAGCTGGTTACTCTTACCGGTGTTCAGTTTGCAAGCTCCGAGCTTGGAAAAACATGGGCTGAGAGCAGCGACTATGGCAACAGAACCATCGAAGATTGTGATGAAAATACAGCTATTGTTCGTACCAGCAGTTATGCAAGCTTTGCTGAAGAAATTTTACCTGAAGGCAATGGAACGATGACCGGTATTGCCAGCCGTTACAATGAGACCATGCAGTTTTACATCCGTTCACTATCGGAAGTAGATCTTACCGGTGAGCGCTGTGGTAATGGCGGCGGTGGAGGTGGTACACAGGTTGACCCTGTGGCTTCCGTGAATGAAGACTTTAGCAGTGAAACAAATTATGAAGATATTGCGGCAGCAGGTTGGACAAATATCTCTGTTCAGGGTGACAGAATGTGGCAGGGTAAAGAATATCAGTCAAATATCTATGCCCAGGCAACAGGATATAATAGTGGACTCTCATCAATGGAAACCTGGCTGATTACACCTCCTGTAATTAATACAAATGGTGATCGCGTATTGCATTTTGAATCAGCTATGGCGTTCTGGTTGCATTCCGGCAATCCTTTAACAATTCTAGCATCCACTGATTTTACCGGTGATAATTTTGAGTCCGCAACCTGGACTGAAATTTCAGCTACATTGCCAACTTCAAGCTCTCCGGAAAATAGCTGGATAGAATCAGGTGATGTTGACCTGTCTTCTTTTACCGGTAATGTTTCCATCGCATTTAAGTATGTGGGTAGTGATACGGAAAGTACTTCTATTAGAATCGACAATGTGACTATCGATGATGGAACCGGCGGTGGCGGTACCGTTGAGCCCGTTGATGAACTTACACAGGATTTTGAAAGCTTCAGCGATTACGATGATATCCTAATCGACGGATGGCTTAATGTTGCCGAGCAGGGAACACGCCTGTTTATGGCCCGTGAATATGAGAGTAATATCTATGCGCAGGCCTCCGCTTATAACTCCGCTGATGACAATACTGTAATCTGGCTGGTTACTCCTCCCATTAATCTTAATGGACAGACTTTCAGTTTCCGTTCAAAAGACGGCTATGATAACGGTGCAACATTTGAAGTTATGATTTCCGAGGACTTTAATGGTGAAAATTTCCCATGGGATGCAACATGGACCGATCTTGAGCCCGAGCTTGCCGGTGGTACCACAAATGGCTATGCAGCGGTATGGACTGAATCAGGTGATATGACTCTTCCTGCAACAGGCGGTGTTGGATATATCGTATTTAAATATACCGGTGATCAATCGCACACAACAACATTTCAGATCGACAATGTGAATATTTCTATGCCTTAAGGATAAGGTTAGGGATTTTTTTACGTTAGTACCCTGAAATATATTATTTTTGACCATATGAATCTTGATGCAAATACGGTGGATAGTCTGGTGATTATCCCAACATATAACGAAAAAGAGAATATTGATGGCATTATCCGGGCTGTATTTGGCCTGGATATGCCTTTTCATATCCTTATTGTTGAAGATAACTCCCCCGATGGTACAGCTGATATTGTCCGTAAACTTATGAAAGAGTTTGACGGCCGCTTGTTTATGGAGGAACGTAAAGGAAAGCTTGGTCTTGGAACAGCTTATATCCATGGTTTTAAATGGGCTCTTGAACGGCAGTATAACTACATTTTCGAAATGGATGCTGATTTTTCTCATAATCCTAAAGACCTGCTTCATCTTCACGATGCCGTTGCCGGTGATGCTGACCTGGCCATTGGTTCACGCTACGTTAACGGTGTGAATGTTGTTAACTGGCCCATGGGAAGGGTTCTGATGTCATATTATGCTTCAGCATATGTGCGCATGGTAACACGAATGAAAGTTCGCGATACTACTGCCGGCTTTAAATGTTACTCGCGTGAGGTATTGCAGGCCATCAACTTCGACTCTATTAAGTTTACAGGATATGCCTTTCAGATAGAAATGAAATATACCGCATGGAAGCTGGGTTTCAATATTGTTGAGGTTCCTATCATTTTTACTGACCGTACTCAGGGTGAA
Source organism: uncultured Bacteroidales bacterium (assembly GCA_964594665.1). Lineage (GTDB taxonomy): Bacteria > Bacteroidota > Bacteroidia > Bacteroidales > BM520 > BM520. The sequence goes on along the minus strand of CAZQNY010000021.1, from coordinate 9,226 downwards.
TCAAAAATGAGTAGTGGGATCTTCCGTGAAGCTGTTCTGGGTGTGATGTCCCTGCGCTTTAGAAATGTTAAAAAATTGCATCAAAAGACGTTATGAACCTATGAAAATACTGATACAAAATGCGACAATTGTAAATGAAGGTGAAATCTTTAACGGCGACCTGCTTATTGAAGACGATCGTATTGCAAAAGTTGCCCCGGAACGTATCAGTGTTAGCCATGATGTGAAAGTAATTGATGCCACAGGGAAGTTCCTTCTTCCCGGTGTTATCGACGATCAGGTGCATTTTCGTGACCCCGGACTTACCTATAAAGGCTCCATATTTTCCGAAAGCCGTGCCGCAGTTGCCGGTGGTATAACATCCTTTATGGATATGCCCAATACAAAGCCACAAACCCTTACGCAGCAGCTTTTGGAAGAAAAATTTCAACATGCTTCGAAAAATTCCATCGCCAATTACTCCTTTTATATGGGAGCGTCAAATGATAACCTCGACGAAGTGCTGAAAACAGATAATGCAATGGTCTGTGGTGTAAAAGTCTTTTTGGGCGCCTCAACAGGGAATATGCTTGTCGATGATCCGGAAACGTTAGATAAGATATTCTCATCATGTAAATCGCTTATCGCAATACACAGTGAAAATGAGGATATTATTCAGAAAAATATTAAAGAATATAAGAATAAATATGGAGATGAGGTGCCCATTGAAAGTCATCCCCGGATCCGTTCTCATGAAGCATGTTATTCTTCTACCGTAAAGGCTGTAAATCTTGCACGAAAACACAATACCCGACTGCATGTCCTGCATCTTTCAACAGCACAGGAACTGGACCTGCTGGATAAAGATATTCCTTTACGGGAAAAACGAATTACCGGGGAGGTTTGTGTGCATCATCTATGGTTTTGCGATGATGATTATAAGAAATATGGTACCCGTATAAAATGGAACCCCGCAATTAAAGGTGCTGAAGATCGCGATGCATTGTTTGCCGGTCTTTTAAATGGCAACCTTGATGTTGTGGCAACTGATCATGCACCTCATACCCTTGCAGAAAAGAATAACACCTATTTTAATGCACCCTCCGGAGGCCCTTTGGTACAACATTCTTTGGTGGCAATGTGTGAGCTTGCCAAAAGAAACGGCCTTCCACTGACTTTCGTCGCTGATAAATTGTCTCACGCTGTAACGGAGCTTTTCCGCATTGAACAAAGAGGCTATATACGTGAAGGGTATTTTGCTGATCTTGTCCTTGTTGGCAATAATGATTCATGGACAGTTTCCCCGGATAATATTTTATATAAATGTGGCTGGTCGCCTTTTGAAGGAACAACTTTTTCACATAAGGTAACACATACGTTCGTTAATGGTAATTTGGTTTATGAAAACGGGAATATAATTGAAGGTAGTTTTGGTAAACGATTAAAATTTAAAGCGTAGTCATGAAAAGAATTTTATTGGGAATTTTTATAAGTACTATGCTCCTGTCGTGTGGTTCGCGTGTAAAGCGTCATGTGGCTGAGTATCATGATAACGGAGCCCCCCGGTTGGTTACATTTTATAAGTATCATGGAAGTGATTCACTTCTGGTGAGGGAGGAATGGTATTATCCTGATTCTGCCCTTCGTCTGGAAGGCAGCTATGCTGAGGGCAAGAAGGATGGCGTATGGAAAGCCTGGTACCAGGACGGTACTCCCTGGAGTATTGGCGAATTCAGAAATGGCCTTTCCGATGGGTTTCGGATGGTTTATCATGAAAATGGACAATTGTACTATGAAGGCAACTATACCAAAGGAAAACGTAGCGGTCACTGGGAATTTTTTAACTCCAAAGGCGAAAAAGTAAAAGAACTGGATTATTAATCATTTTTTAAGCGGTCAATGTCCCTGCGTTCTTTTTTTGTAGGCCTGCCTGCACCACGATCGCGCCATTCTGTTTTCATCTGACGAATCATCTCAACTTTTTCAAACTCTTCTGGTGGAGTTAGGTCTGTCATATAGTCGCTAACCAATTTTGCACCTACTCTGTTTTTTAACAGTTCCTTTACCTCGAGTGTACGTGTCATGGGAGGTACCGAGATTTGAATAACCTGACCTTTTCTGACTGTTCGGGATGGTTTTACCGCCTGTTCATCAATTAATACCCTGCCTCCTTTACATGCCTCTGCCGCCTGGCTGCGGGTTTTGTATATCCTTACAGCCCAAAGCCATTTATCAATTCGTATTTCCTGAAGCTGCATTATTTTTTTCGAATGAAAATTTTAATAGGTACTCCGGTAAAGTGAAAATGCTCCCTGATTTTGTTTTCAAGAAAGCGCTTATACGGATCTTTTACATATTGTGGAAGGTTGCAGAAAAAGACAAATACCGGGTATTCCTTTTTAAGCTGTGTGATATATTTAATCTTCACCTGTTTGCCCTTTACAGCAGGTGGGGGAGTGGCTTCAATAACAGGCAACAGGAAATTATTTAATTCTGAGGTACCAATACGCTGTTTCATGGTTTGGTGTACCTGATTTAAGATCTCCAGTGTTTTGTGGATTCTCTGCTTTTCCGTTACAGAAGTAAAAATTACCGGGACATCGGTGAAAGGTGCTATACGCTGGTATATCTTTTCCTGAAATTCCAGATGTGTCTGGTTGTCTTTTTCTATCGTATCCCATTTATTTACGGCAATAACAATACCTTTATTGTTGCGTTGAATAAGCTGGAATATGTTCATATCCTGTGCTTCAATGCCACGCTCAGCATCGATTATCAGCAGGCATACATCAGCATGTTCGATGGCACGAACAGAACGCATTACCGAATAAAATTCGATATCGTCCATGGCCTTGTTTTTTTTTCGCAGCCCGGCAGTATCTACAAACATAAAATTAAAACCATAGCTGTTGTAAGGCGTAAAGATGGAATCACGGGTCGTACCGGCAATATCAGTGACAATATTTCTTTCCTTCCCAAGAATGGCATTAATAAAAGAAGATTTTCCAACGTTTGGTCTTCCTACTACAGCAATTCTTGGTGTCAGGTCTTCACGTTCCTCTTCTTCGGGAGTACTGAAGTGTGTTACAACTGCATCCAGAAGCTCTCCGGTTCCGGAACCATTCATCGCTGAGATAGGGAATAAGTTTTCTATCCCCAGACTGTAAAACTCCATGGCGTCATTTTGTTTTGCAGGGTTATCTGCTTTATTGACAACCATATATACGGGTTTTATGGATCTCCGGATGATATTAGCTACTTCCTCATCCAATGGTGTTACCCCTTCCTGCCCGTCGGTAACAAATAGGATAACATCCGCTTCACCCATGGCCAGATCTACCTGTTTACGTATTTCCGCTTCAAAAACATCGTCAGAGCCAACAATGTAGCCACCTGTGTCAATAATCGAAAATTCCTTCCCGTTCCAGTCACTCTTTCCATAATGTCGGTCGCGGGTAACTCCACTCACTGAATCAACGATAGCCTGACGCATTCCGGTCAGACGGTTAAAAAGTGTTGATTTGCCCACATTGGGCCTGCCCACTATTGCGATTATATTGCTCATTGTTTTATTTTTTGCAAAGATAATTAAACCTCGTAACCAAATCTTTTCAGATAATTCTCATTGTCGCGCCAGTCTTTTAAAACCTTAACAGTGATTTCCAGAAATACTTTTTTTTGTATAAATGATTCAATTTCATGGCGCGACCTGGTGGCGACTTTTTTTATCGCCTGGCCGTCTTTGCCAAGTATTATCATTTTTTGTGTTTCCCTTGTCACATATATGATTGCTGTGATGCGGTCGATATCCTTTTCTTCTTTATAATCAGTTATCGCTACTTCGCATGAGTAGGGTATTTCCTTTTTATAATATTTAAGGATTTCACCGCGGATTATTTCAGATACAAAAAAACGGGTCGGTTTGTTTGTTAACTCATCCTTAGGGAAGTATGGCTCGGATTCCGGTAATAATTCCAGTAGAATATTTGAAACTGCCTCAACGTTGAATTTATGGAGTGCAGAAACAGGAATTGTTTGTGATTTAGGTATCTGTGACTGCCAGTAGCTTAACTCTTCCATTACTCCGGACTGGTCGGAAAGATCTATTTTATTTAACACGATAACTACAGGTACTTCACTTTTTTTGAATTTTTGCAGCACTTCCGGATCTGCATCCCTGTCTCCTGACTCAATAACAAAAAGAAAAATATCAGCATCTGTAAATGCTCCTTCCACGAAGTTCATCATCGACTTCTGAAGGGTGTATGCAGGCTTTAACATTCCCGGAGTATCGGAGTAAACCATTTGATAATCATCTCCGTTAACAATGCCCATGATACGGTGGCGGGTTGTTTGCGCCTTGGAAGTGGTAACCGATAATGCTTCCCCTACAAGCACATTCATTAATGTGGATTTCCCGACATTAGGCTTTCCGATAATATTTATAAATCCTGCTTTGTGCATTTCTTTCTTGTTCGTTTTCAGTTTGTTTAAGATGCAAAGGAACGAAATTTACTTGTTTATCATGCTATTAAATGTTGGGAAACACCTGAATTACGGATTTTTTTTAAGGTTTGGTTTTGTCGTTTGGATTTTTGTTGTACTTTTGCAGTCCTGTTTCGCTAAAGGTATAACCTAAAGATATATTGCGGGGTGGAGCAGTGGTAGCTCGTTGGGCTCATAACCCAAAGGCCGGTGGTTCGAATCCATCCCCCGCTACAACCAAGGGATCGTTCTTCGATCCCTTTTTTTATCCCCCGAAGCTTCAGCGAAGGGGGATTGTGGATCAGATGCAAAAGTTGGGTCACGGGATTATATCATGGCTTTTTCTGAACATATCGGTATTTTCGAATGTTTATCTGGTGTTTAATTTTATGCTATGAAAAAAATTCTTTACATATTCCTGTTGATCATCCCCGTGGTTATGGCAAATGCACAAACCCTCCTTGAAGAAGCTGTTGACTTTACCGTTAAAGATGTTAACGGGCAGGTGCACTCACTTTTTGAATACCTCGACAGTGGTAAACATGTTGTTATTGACTTTTATTCTACCTCATGTGGATACTGCCAGCTTTATGCCCCTGAAGTTCAGGCTTCCTATGAGAAGTTTGGCCAAAACAACGGGGATGTGATCTTTATGACCATTGATAAAGGCCATACCAATGCTGAAGTAGTGGAATTTGATGAAACCTATGGAATTACCATGCCCTCGGTAGCTGGAATCGATGGTAACGGAAATGAAGCGCACCTGGCATTTCAGGTTCAGGCTACTCCCAGTGTGGTGCTTATAGCTCCGGATTACTCTATTCTTGAGCCAATGATATGGCCTGCTACTACAGAAAATATTGACGCAGCTCTGCTGAATGCCGGATTGCTTATGGTAAATGTTGATGATTTTGTTCAGAATGAGATCAGGGTTTTCCCTAATCCGGCAGCCTCTTTTTTGAATATTGATTTTCAAACCTCACACACTCCGGAGTCGGTTGCATTGTTAAATATTCTTGGTCAGGAACTCACCTCCTTCAATGTACCGGATAATCAATCAGGCATTAAGATGGCTCTTGATGATTTTGCCAATGGTATGTATTTTATAAAAATGCAATTCCATAACGGAGAGCAGAATGTTCGGCGGGTTGTTATTAAACGATAGTTTTATATCTTTATGGCACAATTTCTGCTTTGCTAAAGGAAAAATCAATGCTTATGAAAACGACTTCAAGATCTCTGTTACTTCTTTTTGCCCTTATCGCAATCACTCTTTTTTCCTGTGAACCTATTGATGACCCAAATACAGAAAATGACCGTGATAAATTTCTCGGATCATGGACGTGCACTGAAACAAATCGAAAAGTGCCTGCTTATTGGGTTGAAATTAATGAAAATCCGATCTTTTCATCGCAGGTTAGTATATCCAATTTCGGCCAGTTAGGTGATGAAGCAAAACCTTCTGCAACTGTATCAGGTGACAATATCTCTGTTCCAAACCAGTTTTGTCTTGATGATACCTACGAGGTTGAAGGAGAAGGAGTCATGATTTCTGACGATAGTGTTGACTGGGAATTCACACTGAATGATGGTTCAACACTATTACAGATTACTGCAGTATATTCACGCAACGATTAATTAGTCCTGATTTTGTGGAGAATCTTCTTCTTTTCCTGATTTAATTTCAGATTCCAGAATGGCAAGATTCTCCAAAACTTTATCATACATCATTTCGGCTATTTCCGGATATTGATAATAGTATCTGAGACTCTCCTTATACTTTTCATACGTTGTGTTATATTTTTCAAAAATCACCCTATAATACGAATGCGTATGCGCTGCAACATTTCTGTGTTCAACCTGTACTTGCTTAATGGCTCCTTCAGCCAGATAACAATCTGTCATTATAGCAATCATTGAGTCCTGTGAAATAATATCCGGAGGTATGCTCTCACTCATTTCCGGCTCCTTTGGGCTGCAGCCAAAATAAAATAATGCCACAAAAATCATCAATACTGAAAGTAATTTTGGTGATACAGACATGCTATTTTTTATCTGATAGATATTGCTTGTTTAATCCTTCTACAACAAATGAAGTGATATCATAATCCGGATTTGTTAGCAATATATCTCCGTTATAAGTGTAATTCAAAATATAATCATAGGAAAAATTATTGTTCTTATTAAGGAAATCCGAAACCTTATCCAATAGCTTCTTGTTCATTTCTGCTTCCATCTGCATCATCTGCTGCGAGTATTGCTCGCGGAGTTGATAGAGATCCTGTTCTTTTTGCATGAGTTTATTGTAAATTTCCTGTGCACTGGCTTCCGATAAGGCTCCTTTTTGAACCTGTTCCTGGAAATACGATGCATCAGCCTCGTACTGGCTTTGTTTTTTTTGCAGGTCTTTTTCCATAGATGCACCTTTTTCGGTTAAGGTTTGCATTAGCTCCTCAACGAGCAGGTAGTTGTTCATAATGGTGTCTGCATTGATATAGGCAATAGTGACTCCGGACCCTGAAACTACTGCGGGCATTGCAGTTACTGGTTCTTCTTGTTTGTTATTTATTCCGGAAATAAAAAAGGCGATTGCAATAGCAAGTGCCAAAAGGCTGATTATCAGGCTTAAGTTTGTTTTTGTTTTCATAAAATGATGAATGTAAATTTTTGTAAAAATAGAAGAAGAATTTTAATTCCCCACATCAGAAAGATATTTAATTCGCATCAACCTGACATCCACTTCGCTATAGTCATCTTCTCCAAGTTCTTCGATGGCCTCCTCAACACTATCACTTTCAGCCTCCTGGAAATAATCCAGTATGTCAAGCTGGTTGTCAGGATCTACCAGTTCATCCACGTAATAGGAGAGGTCGAGCCGGGTGCCACTTTCAACAATGCGTTCAATTTCACCCAGAAGTTCTTCAACTGAGAGGCTTTTGGCTTTTGCAATATCTTCAAGAGAGAGTTTCCGGTCGATGCTTCTAATGATATAAACTTTAAGCCCTGATTTATTAACAACGGACTTAACGACCATATCGTGGGCTCTGATAATATCGTTTTCTTCGACGTAAGTTTTTATGAGTTTGATAAATGGCTCGCCGTATTTTTTGGCTTTTCCTGCGCCAACACCGGTGATATTTGTTAATTCCTCTTCTGAAATAGGGTACTGAATGGCCATATCTTCAAGCGAAGGATCCTGAAAAATCACAAATGGAGGCAGATTTTCTTTTTTCGAAATATCTTTTCGCAAATCCTTGAGCATACGGATCAGGTTTTTGTCACTGGCACCGGATCGTACTCCCTGTTCTGCTGAGGTATTATCACTTTCAGCTTCGTAGTCATGATCCTCGGTAAGCATCACAGAATAAGGTTGTTGTAAGAATTCTCTGCCTTTCTCAGGGACCAGAAGAGTGCCATACATCTCAATGTCTTTCTCAAGTAATCCTAAAATCAGGCATTGACGAATCACCGCATTCCAGTGTTTATCCGAGTGGTCACAACCCATTCCAAAGACCTTCAGATGTTCGTGTTTATAGGATTTTAAGCTTGCAGTGTTTTTTCCGATGAGGATATTTATAATGTGGTTGGGTTTAAAAAGTTCTTTTGCTTCAAGTACGGTTTCAAGAACCAGTTTTACTGCATCTTTCCCATCAAATTGTTTTTTGGGATGTAAGCAATTATCACAGGAATGGCAATTCTCAACGTGGTAATCTTCACCAAAATAATGAAGAAGCTGTTTTCTGCGACATATTGCCGACTCAGCGTATGCAACAGTTTCCTGGAGGAGCTGTTTTGCGATTTCCTGCTCAGCAACACCTTTGTTTTTCATGAATTTCTCCAGCTTTACAATATCGTCGTAACTGTAGAAAGTGATGCATTTTCCTTCACCATCGTCTCGTCCTGCCCGTCCGGTTTCCTGATAATATCCTTCAAGGCTTTTGGGAATATCATGGTGAATAACAAAGCGAACATCAGGTTTGTCGATACCCATTCCAAATGCAATTGTTGCTACAATTACATCCACTTCTTCCATAAGGAATTTATCCTGGTTGCCTTTTCTTGTAGCTGAGTCAAGCCCTGCGTGATAGGGGAGTGCCTTTATGCCGTTTACAACGAGGGTTTCTGCCAGTTCTTCAACTTTCTTTCTGCTCAGGCAATATACAATACCCGATTTGTTGGGGTTCTCCTTTATAAACCGGATAATGTCTTTGACAACATCTTTCGTTTTTGGCCGCACTTCATAATACAGATTCTTTCGGTTGAACGAGGACTTGTAAAGTACTGCATCGTTCATATCCAGGTTTTTACGGATATCCTGCTGAACTTTTGGCGTTGCTGTTGCCGTAAGCGCAATAACAGGGACTTTTTGTCCAATGGCATTGATGATAGGTCGTATTCTTCGGTATTCAGGGCGAAAATCATGACCCCATTCCGAAATACAGTGTGCCTCATCAATGGCATAAAAAGAAATTTTAATCTTTTTGAGAAACTCTACATTGTCTTCTTTTGTCAGAGATTCCGGTGCCACGTAAAGAAGTTTTGTGACTCCTGCCATCAGATCTTCCCTGACCTCAGCAAGTTCTGTTTTGCTGAGGCTGCTGTTCATTACATGCGCAATGCCTTTATCCTGCCCAAAGTTGCGGATATTGTCAACCTGATTTTTCATCAGGGCAATTAATGGGGAAATAATGATTGCCGTACCTTCACTGATTATCGCAGGTAATTGGTAGCACATGGATTTGCCTCCACCTGTTGGCATGAT
>CAZQNY010000020.1:0-34485 GCA_964594665.1 uncultured Bacteroidales bacterium | reverse complement strand
GGTGTCTCTACAACAAAAAAACGCCATCAATGCATTCCTCAATCAGCCCACCTTCATCAACCGTGGCATCTGGGATCGGAATCTATTTGACGGGAATATGGAGACAGGGTTCTGGCCATCGGTACGGTATGGTGTGGATCAAAAGGTGAAGGGTGGTTGTTTTCGCCTGGATCTGGGTGAAGTGGTTGAGAAACCAACGATTACCTTGCATGTTCCTGATATGTTTGCACTGCAGCCGTTGCTGGAGGATGAGGCATATTACGCCTCTTACAGCACCGACATGAGGGAGTGGAAAAACATCCTTTTTATGGCTGGGACAGCTTGTGAACTGGAGTTTCCTGATGAGGTACGTTACATTCGCATCGACTATTTCCCGCAAAGGATAAATGAAATAACCGGAACGGATAAAACTGGAAAAGCGCTGGATCGGGAGCAATGGCGGGCATCCAATCTCTTTGCAGCAGCAAAAAAGATGAGGGTGCAAAAAGCCTGGGAAACAGAATTTGTTTTGGATGAAATTCCGTCCGGTTCATTCCTGGCCATCGCTATAGAAGGCGAGCATGGCGTTGAAGGCGCTTATGCCACAGCGATTATTGACGGAGAGCTAAGAGGCGCACCGGACCGTGCAACCTCATATCCTTCCAATACGTGGGAGTATGTGAATGCCCGGAGCAATAAGAACTACACATATTACATCCCGTTAAGGGAAGAAGATACTGGAAAGAAGATAGAAGTGTATGTACAGGCATTTCAAAAAGAAAATATAAACCTCCATCCGGAAGTTTATATTTCCTGTACGCCCTATCCGTTTGAGCGGGTAAGACTGGAGCTTATAAAGTAGTTTAGATCATAATTGGTTAAGAAATCATTGAGCCACAAGACCCGTCAGGTTTTGGAAACATGACGGGTCTCTGAGGGTCTGATTATGTGTAGATTATAATTCCACCCTCAGTCCAACCGAAACCGTTCTGCCAAATCCGGCAAAGCCTGTAAAAGTATCGGCTGTATGATCGATGCCATCAACACCGCGTAACAAATAGTCCGTGTTGAAGAGGTTCAGGACGGAGAGGTTGAAAGTTGCCGGCTGGCTGAAAATGGAAATGTTACCTGAAAGGTGCAGATCAGCCAACGTATAGGATGGTATTTCCCACGCCTGGCTGCGGTCGTCGGGATTGCTGCGTGAAACGGGATCGAAACCGGCATAGATACGATCATAATGCGTCACCTCACCACGCAGCGTCAGGAAATCAAACAGCGCCACCTCAGCAAAGCCACCTACCTGTGTCATAGGCGCATCACCAACATAGAGCCCTTCAGTGTACACGCTGATAGTATCCACAACAACATGTTCGTTATTATACACCTCAGCCTCTACGTCGTTGGTCCAGATCCACTCGCCAAAGCCGGCATAAACCCCTGCGCGCACCTTTCCCGGAAGGATATAGCTTGCTCCGACTTCTACGCCACTGTGTTGTGCATTAAGACCCTTAATCAGCACCGGATCCAAAAACTGATTGTACTCGTTTGCCAGAAAGGACCGGTCATTCCAGATGGTGTAATAGGCATTCACGCGACCGGTGAAATTGCCTTTGCCATAAGTATAACCACCTTCAACGGTGTAGATATCTTCGTTGCTCAGGCCCTGTGAAACCTGATTGGTATAGTTTCCGAAAACATACTTGAAGTAAGGCGCTCTGTTAAAAACCCCACCATTGAAATAGACATTATGGCCATCTGCGAAAGCTTTATTCAGACCAAACCGCACATCATAGCCAAATAGCATTACCTGCTCACTCCACAGATTCTCAGGTCTGTAGTTGTAATGGTCATAGCGCTGGTACAGATTGCCGTTTACAGATCCCGAAAGGAATGCATTAAAGCCATTATGATGATAGGAAGCCTGCGCATAGGCGTTGGCAAAATGGATGAGAGCGCCATTGTTAACCTTGATGGTATCGCCGACATGTTTTAAAACATTACGTCCATCAACACCTCGCAGCGACCACGCATAGTCATCGATAAAGACCTCGCCACCCAGCAAATCTGCAACCGTTTCGTACAGCGAAGATTTAAAATAACGGTAATGCACACCGCTTTTGAAAGAGAGATTCTCATTAACCTTATAATCCATTGTGGAGAGGATTCCGGTCCAGATATGATCAGCATGAAAAACGGTCTGTGCAATTTGGGTGTAGTTTTCAACCACCTCACCATCCGGGGTAGTGTAACTCTCACCGTGATTCATGTTATTGTCGTACACCGCCTGCCAGTCGATCTGACCGCTGCCATTGGTGAAGTCGGTGATAGAAGACCAGGTTCCATAGCTCTCCGACCATTTTCCGCCACCTTTTCCCGGGCTAAAGTATGCCGAAGTGGCAAGGAAAGTCTTTTCTGAGATATTCCAGTAGTGGTTGAGAGTAAGATAGGGTTTATGGTAAAAATTTTCTGAGGTGTTGTTTATCTGACCATTGTAACTACCCCACTCTTTATTGTAAGTATTTCCATACTGCTCCATCTCGTCGAGTGTCAGACGTACATTACGTTGCCCGTGACGCTCCGGATTTCCCATTGCTGTGAAAACGAGCAAGTGTTTTTTGTTGAGGTTTTTGGAAACTGACAGAAAGTAACCATACCCTGAGGAGTAGGTTTCATCCACATAGCCATCACCGCCAAAGGCTGATCCCATAAGTGATACAGCGTATCCGTTTTCCATTTTCCCGGTATTCCATGCGAAGGTTGTTTTTTTATTTCCGTAAGAGGTAAAAGAAGTACTTACCGCGCCGCCCTTCTTTGCTTCGGGGCCATTGGTAATAATATTCACCGCCCCACCAATGGCATTCACACCAAAGGATGAGGAGCAGATTCCCTTTTGCACCTGCATGGACTGGGTTACATCGGCGAGGCCGAGCCAGTTATTCCAGTAAACGAGGCCATTTTCGACACTGGAGATGGGAATACCATTGAGCAGCAGTGCGACATTATCCTGCTTAAAGCCTCTGATATTGAGTTCGGAATCTCCGGCACCTCCGCCGGTCCGGGCTGCATAAACGCCCGGAACAGCAGCCATGGCCTCGGGGAAGGTTCTGTCGCCAAGACGATCCTGTATTGCAGAAGCTTCGATACGGTTCATGGAGAATGCCTTGTCGGTCTCCTGACCTGTAGAAGCAATTACCTGTACCCCCGAGAGGCCGATGCTTGATTCCTGCATAAACAGATTCAATGCTTCCATTCCGGGCCGAACTGCAACCTTCAGCGATTCATACCCTGTAAAAGAACACACCAGCGTATCCGGGCCTCCAGGATACGGCAAGGTAAAATCACCATTATTTCCGGTGACAGTACCCGTGTTATTACTTTGATAAATAACATGAACCCCGGGAAGGGATGTCTCATTGTGTTTGTCGGCAATACGTCCTGTAATGCTCTGTTGGCCATAAGCCAGCGTTCCCACTGCTGCAAAGAGCAGTGTCATCATGATTTGTGTTGTTTTTTGCATCACGCCCTGGTTAAAAATTGTTAAAACCGTTACTCCGGGGCATAATAAAACCCCGAAGGACTTCGAGGCGTAAAGGGAGATGTGGCATATAAAAATACCACGCAGGAATACCGGTATTCTGGTATTCGGATCTCTTCTCCCATCCAGACTTTACGGTCGGTTCCGGAATTCCACCGGACAGGTCCCCGCAAGGGGATTAGCGGACTTTCACCGCCGGTAGGGACTTTCACCCTGACTCGAAGAAACCGTGGCAAAGGTAAAAAGAGATTTTGTTTGAACAAGGGATAAAACAATTCGCCTCTCGCAAAACCGAAAATTGTATTAATTTAGCACCTTTAAGAATCCATGGCACAGCACGAAGAAAAATACAACCGGAGACGACTACGTTCGGCATGGTTAACAACCATTGTGAGCATCACTTTGGTACTTTTTCTTTTGGGTGTATTGGGTGTTCTTGTAATCCATGCCGGAAATATTGCCAGATATGTTAAAGAAAATATCATGATCACCCTTGTTGTTAACGATGAGGCTGATACCGGTGAAGTATTTGCCTGGCAGAAACAACTGGAAGCTACACCCTTTATAAAATCATCCCGGTTTATCAGCAGGGAGGAAGCAGCGCAGGATCTACAGAATGAACTCGGCGAAGAGTTTATCGATTTTTTGGGATATAACCCCATTCCCTCAACCATTGACCTGTATGTTAGTGCCGATTACAGTCATCCTGACAGCCTGGCTCTTATGGTTACGAAATTAAATGATGACCCGATAGTTTCAGAGGTGAAATACCAAAAGTCACTGGCCGGAAAGATACAAGACAATATCGGAAAAATAACAACGGTAATAGTTGGGTTTTCTGCATTGCTGTTAGTCGTTTCCATTGTCTTAATACATAATACAATTCGTTTATCCATTTACTCACGGCGGTTTTTAATTCGTACAATGTATCTGATTGGAGCCACACGACGCTTTATCCGTTGGCCATTTATCCGTACAAGTATTGTGCAGGGTATCATAGCCACACTTTTAAGCACATTGCTCATTGCCATATTGCTAACACAGATGTATAATCGTTTCCCTGAGCTTTATGCTGTCGGAAATGAACGCACAATACTTTGGCTTGCTGCCGTTTTGCTTATAACTGGTTTACTAATAACAGGAATTTCTACTTTACTGGCAGTGAATAAATATTTGCGATCAAAAAAAGATAAACTTTATTATTGATATGAACAAAAAACAACAAATACAGGAAAAACCGGAAAAAAAGGCAAAATTTGCTTTTGGAAAAGAGAACTACCGGATAATGTATATTGGTTTGGCATTAATTGCCTTAGGCCTATTGCTAATGATTGGTGGAGGATCTGATGACCCGGAGGTGTTTAATGAATCTATTTTTAATGCACGAAGACTGACGATTGCCCCCATTCTCATTCTTGGTGGTTTTATCACTCAGATTGTTGCTATCATGCATAAACCCAAAGATTAAACCAAATACATAATATTGATGAGTTGGATTGAAGCACTTATCCTTGGAATTATTCAGGGACTGACAGAGTTTTTACCTGTAAGCAGCAGTGGCCACCTGGAGATTGGAAAGGTTTTACTTGGAATAGAAGCTGAGGAAAGCCTTATGTTTTCCATTGCTGTTCATGGCGCAACGGTTCTGAGTACAATAATTGTCTTCCGGAAAGAAATTATTGAACTTTTTAATGGTCTTTTTAAATTCAGACTCAATGAAGAGACCCAATATGTGGTAAAAATCATTGTTTCAATGATTCCTGTTGGCATTGTTGGCGTATTTTTAAAAGATGAATTAAAAGCACTCTTTGATGGAAATGTTATCCTTGTGGGTGTTATGCTTCTTGTCACTGCCGCGCTGCTGTCGTTTACATATTTTGCAAAAGAGCGAACAAAAAAAATCACTTATGGGAATGCATTTATCATTGGTATTGCTCAGGCTATAGCAGTTTTACCGGGGATTTCCCGCTCCGGAGCAACCATTTCCACCGGTTTATTGCTGGGTAACAACAGATCGGAAGTAGCGAAGTTTTCATTTCTCATGGTACTTTTACCCATAATCGGAGAAAATATTCTTGATATATTCAGTGGCGAAATGGCTGCATCATCAGTAGGTACAACCCCATTGCTGGTAGGTTCGCTGGCAGCCTTTATCACAGGCCTGCTGGCATGTACATGGATGTTAACGCTGGTAAAAAAAGGCAAACTTATTTGGTTTGCTGTCTATTGTGCCGCAGTAGGTATTATTGCAATTATCTCACAACTATTTATATAATGACAGAAGCACAGCAACCTTATGATTTTGCTACAGGAGAGGTTCTTCTGATCCATAAGCCTTATACGTGGACATCCTTTGATGTTATTAATAATATTCGGCTATTCATTCGCCATAATTTTGGTATCAAAAAAGTAAAAATCGGCCATGCCGGGACACTGGATCCATTGGCAACAGGATTGATAATTCTTTGTACCGGCAAGTTCACCAAGCGCATTGAAGAGTTTCAGGCACAGGAAAAAGAGTATATCGGCACGTTTACCCTCGGCGCCACAACACCCTCCTTTGACATGGAACAGGAAATTGACAATACTTTCCCTGTTGAGCATATTACCGAAGAGGCGATACATACAGCCGCAAAGACGTTTGTCGGAAAACAGCAACAGCTGCCCCCCATATATTCGGCAGTACGCGTTGAAGGTAAACGTTTATACAAACATGCCAGAAAAGGTACCGGTGAAATGGTCGAGATTAAGCCCCGTGACATTGAGATTTTTGAATTTGAGATTACCAAAATCCATTTTCCTGTGGTCTGGTTCAGGGTGGTTTGCAGTAAAGGAACGTATATCAGGGGGTTGGCCCGCGACTTTGGTGAAGCCCTCGGAAGTGGTGCCTATATGTCTTCCCTCCAAAGAACAAGAATTGGTGAATTCCCATTATCTGAAGCAATGACACTGGATGACTTTAAGGAAGTCGCTCTGTCAGGAAAGGATTCCAGTATTGATACTGAGGGATAATATTCACCAAAAAATGTATCTTTTCACCTCTTTTTTCGTAAAAGCTTTCATTGTGACGAAGTTGAAGGGTGTAAACACTTGCTTTCAGGGTAATATTGTATTATCTTTGCACCCCTTTTTTGTCGTGTTTTAATATATATATAACTAATTGATACTATGAAGTTATCGCAGTTCAGGTATCCGTTGCCTCAGGAACTTATTGCCGCAGACCCGCCACAGCACAGAGATGAATCCAGGCTAATGGTACTACATCGTGACACCCAGACTATCGAACACAGGACGTTTAAAGATATCCTTGATTATTTTGATGATGGAGATATTTTTATCTTAAACAACACAAAAGTGTTCCCTGCATTGCTGGAGGGTGAAAAAGAAAAAACCGGTGCCAAGATAAAAGTATTCCTTTTGCGTGAGCTTAACAGGGAAACCCGTCTTTGGGATGTGTTGGTTGACCCGGCACGCAAGATTCGTATTGGTAATAAGCTCTATTTTGGTGAAGATGATGCCCTGGTAGCAGAAGTTATTGACAATACAACTTCCAGGGGGAGGACTTTACGTTTTCTCTTCGATGGGCCCTATGAAAGCTTCAAGGAAACGATCACAAACCTGGGACAAACGCCTATTCCTGATGAAATTCAGCAAATACGTGGCATAAAACCTGAAGATGATGAACGGTATCAAACCATTTATGCAAAGCATGAAGGTGCGGTTGCCGCTCCTACTGCAGGGCTCCACTTTTCCCGCGAGTTGATGAAAAGACTGGAAATTAAAGGCATTGGTTTTGGTGAAGTTACCCTCCATGTGGGCCTGGGGAACTTCCGTGAAATTGATGTTGAGGACCTTTCAAAGCATAAAACCGACTCTGAAGAAATGTTTATCGCAGAAAATACGGTCGCCAAAGTCAATATGGCAAAGGAAGAAAAGCATAAAATATGCGCTATCGGCACAACCTCCATGAAAGCCATTGAAAGCGCAACGACCATTTCCGGGAAATTAAAACCTTACGACGGTTGGACGAACAAATTTATCTTTCCACCGTACGAATTTCAGGTTGCTGATGCTATGATTACCAATTTTCATCTCCCCATGAGCTCCATGTTAATGATGGTTTCAGCATTTGGCGGATATGATTTCGTTATGAAAGCATATAAAGAAGCAGTAAAAGAAAAATATCGTTTCTTCACTTATGGCGATGCCATGCTAATTATTTAATAATGCATATTACAGAGATTTTGTAATTTCGTATAGAAATGCAAAAACATGTAATCATTGTCGCCGGCGGCACCGGCAAACGTATGAAACAACTGGTGCCCAAACAATTCCTCCTGCTGGATGGAAAACCTTTGCTGATGCATACCATTCAGGCATTTTATAATTATGCTAAAGACATAAACATTGTTGTGGTTCTCCCTGAAGCACACATTGATTTATGGAAAAAATTATGCGCAACCAACATGTTTCCCATAGCACATACGGTTGTTGTTGGCGGTAATGAGCGTTTTCACTCGGTAAAAAACGGCCTTAATACAATTCAGACAACGGGCATTGTGGCCGTTCATGATGGAGCAAGACCATTGATAACTGCCAATACCATAAAAAAAGTATTTGCTGAAGCAGAAAAATCGGGAGCCGCAATTCCGGTAGTAGCACCAAAAGATTCACTCCGTATTACCGATAACTCAGGGGCAAGCAAACCACTGGACCGTGCACTCATAAAAATGGTGCAAACGCCACAGGTTTTCTCTTCAGAAATTATTAAAACAGCTTACCACCAAGCTTTTTGCCCGCTATTTACTGACGATGCCAGTGTTGTTGAGCGCACAGGAAAAAATATTACTTTAGTTGATGGTGACCCGGAAAACATTAAAGTTACCCTTCCGGAGGATTTCCTCTTTGCTGAAGCAATTTTAAAAAAGCGACATGAACAAGACTAAAGCGCCAAAACCCGAGAAAATTATTCTGGGGATTGACCCCGGGACCCGTTTTATGGGTTGGGGACTTATAAAGAAAAACGGGAAAACGATTACCCTGATAGATATGGGCGTTCTCAAATTAAACAGTATCAGCGATCCGTGGCAGAAGCTTGAAACTATCTATAATGAAATAACAGGAATTTTAATAAAATACACCCCCGATGAAATGGCTGTGGAAGGCCCCTTTTATGGTGTAGATGCTCAGGCCATGCTTAAGCTGGGCCGTGCGCAGGGCGCTGCAATTATTGCCGCCATAAAACGTTCCGTTCCCGTATTCGAATATCAGCCACTAAGAATAAAACAAGCTGTAACAGGCAGAGGACGAAGCTCGAAAGAACAGGTCGCGGCTATGGTAATGGCGTTACTTAATATGAAAGATCTTCCTGAAAAACTCGATATTACCGATGCATTAGCCGTGGCTGTATGTCATGCCAATCAGGATAACAACCAGAAAAAAGGAACAAAAAAAGCAGGATCCTGGGATCAATTTTTGAAAAACAATCCAAATAGAGTTAAATAACTGCACGAAATGAGCAAAAATCGGGCAATGAAATCAATTGATTTAAAAAAAAGCCTATTTTTATAGCCTAAAAGGGAGTGTTTCCCGCTGAAATAAAATAATTTACAAACTAAACTTTACGTCTTCGTACTATTATGAATGCTGAAATTTATCAGGTCGATATCTCTCTTTTAAATATTGAACCTGTGATCTGGAGGCTCATCGAAGTTCCTTCCAACATTACACTCGCAGATTTCCATACTTTAATTCAAAAAGTAATGGGATGGTCAGGAAAATATAAACATCGGTTTGTAAAAGAAATGACCTTCTACTCACCTACAGCTGAACTCCTGGATGAAGAATATTCCTGCAGGGAATACGGCAAAATGCAACTCCGTGAATTGCTCGAAGTTATGAAAGATAAAATCATTTATAATTATGATTTTAAAGATAACTGGGCTCATGAAGTGGTATTGGAAAAACGATTACCCATTGAAGATGGTGTTCTATATCCCCGGGTAATTGACGGTGAGGGAAACTGTCCGCCGGAGCGATGTGGTGGCGTTGAAGGATTCTATGAAATCCTTGATGTACTTGATAATCCTGATCATATGGATTATGACGATACCATTGAGTTAATTGGCGAAGACTATGACCCTGATTTTTTCGATATTGATGCTGCCAATGCATTGATTCGGGAGTAGGCATCCACCGATTCTTCAAGCTGTATTAATAATTATGGGGTATTCTCTGCAGAGACCACCCCACGTCTTTCATTTATTTGGCTAAAAAAAGCCCTCCTATGAATGGCAGACACCCTTATTATTGTGCTCCATAAGCATTCACGTACTATAGGTTAATGCTGGCTCTCCGATTTTTTATCTTTTTCATGCAACCATCCCTTATCTTTGCATCATAACAATGGAATCTGATAAATATATGATTGAATCGCAGTTAACAGACCGCTGTAAAAAGCATGATAGCGAGGCACAACGCGTTGTATATGAACGTTTGGCCCCTCAGATGCTGGGTGTATGCCTCCGCTATGCAGGTAACCAATCGGATGCAGAGGATATGTTACAGGATGGCTTTATTACTGCTTTTCAAAAAATAAAACAGTTCAAAAACAAAGGTTCTTTTGAAGGCTGGATAAGAAAGATTATGGTCAATACGGCGCTGATGTACTTACGTGATAAAAAACAAACGCGCGGCGCTGTACCTTTTGAAGAAGTGGAATGGCAGATTGCTGATGATGATCATGAGGAGGCATACTCCCAAACTGCTGTGCAGATAGTGCAAAAGGCATCCTTTACACAGGAAGAAATCCTTGAGCAGGTGGCATTGCTTCCGGATGGATTCAGGGCAATTTTCAACCTTTATGCCATTGAAAACATGAAGCATAAAGACATTGCAAAAACATTGGATATCTCGGTTGGAACATCAAAAAGCCAGCTGTCACGCGCCCGGAAACAGATCCAAAAGGGACTGTATTACAAAGCATTGGATCAAAATAAACAAAAAGAAAATAAACGCAAACGAATAGTAGCAATAATAACAGGTATGGGATTAGGATTTGAACATATAGATGTACTGGCACAAGAAGCCTTAACGGGCTTGTCGGTTCCCACAACGGCAGGGTGGGAAGCAGTGCAGCAGTCTTTGGATGCGCCACCGGCCAATACAGTGGTATCATCAGCAGCAATAACCAAAGTAGCGGTTTCCATTGCTACTGCCGGAGCTATAGCAGCTGGTGTATATTTCATCGTTGATAAATCAGATACAGATAAAATTAACACCCACAAGGAGGTCACCTCACCTGCACAACAAAATGCGAAACCTGCCAATACATTTGTTATTCCTGCTGATTCCTGTGCCCGGGAAGAAACTACTGCTACAGAAAATTCAATAATTAAAACGACAACTCCTGTTAACAATCCTGCCCCGGAGGAAGCAAAAAACACTCAAAAGATACCGGTAAAAACGGATACAGTTCAAATACCGGTAAAAAAAGTTATCCGGGTACAACGAAAAACAATTGTCAGGGATACGATACACAAACGGGATACTGTTTATATACATTAAGCAGCATTATTACAACACTATTGCGGTTATTCCGTGAAATCATTTATCTTTAATTCTCTGTTTTGTCAGCATGAAGATGAGAATAAGATATACATACCTTCTTTTTTTGGCAATGGTGACATTGCCTTTTTTGGTTTCTGCACGTGTCAAACCCAATCTGGATCACCCTGCGCTGAATTTACCCGATACGGTTACACAAATAGTTTATGATACTGTTTATACTTACGACACGGTTTATGAGTATGTTGAGATACAGGAAACCATCTTTGTTTATGATACGGTTACAGTTTATCAGATGCCTGTATTAGGTTACCCGGATACGTTACTTTTTATTCCTGAAACCAACACTGCAATACCATTGAAAAAGGCACGTAAAACAAATGCAATGCCTGTATCAAAAGCAGATTCAACGGTGAAGTCCCGGAAAAAAAACCGTCATCCTGACCGTTGGTTTTCCCTCGACGATGAAACAGGGGTGAACCCGGTACCTTTTGGCTACGGTGTTAAAAAAAACAATGCCTTTGGCCTGCAGGGGGATGCCTTTATGCCTTTTGAACAGATTACCGGCTCCACTGCATCACTAACCGATTCGATTAACACATACTACAGGCCTGAATTATCGTGGCGGCAGCAATTACTCTTTTATCATACGTTTGGGCGGTTTAACGCTTCTGCCGCAGTGGGTCTTTCACAGGTAAACCATTCCCTTGAGGTTCCTGAAACACGTATGAGTACTGAAACCTCTCTTGTATGGAATTATTTCCGGCGTGAAGTATTTGTAAATGACACCACCTGGATCCTGGATATGGATGCCCTGCTGCAGGGTGATACTATATGGATTCCCTATATCGAAACGCTAACGACTTATATTGATGACTCCCTTCAGCAGGAAACGACAGATACCCTGTTTATTACCCATCGCGTTCGCAGGTCCTCGCAGCTACAATTTCTCGAAATCCCTTTTCAGTTTGGATATACCTATATTGATCACGACAGATGGAAGGCCTCTGCCGCTGCGGGGTTCACAGGTCTGTTGCTATTAAAAAGCAACGGCCCCATGTACGACCCCGAAACTGGTTTTATCCGTGAAGCAGGGAGCACTTCATTAAACCAATGGCATGCAAAAGTGTCGTTATTGCTCAATGGATCGTTCGAATTAACGCCATATACAACAATTTATCTGTCAATGGGATATGCTACATCCATAACATCATATATAAACGGAACAGCATACTCCGTGAGGTATAATGAATTATCGGCAGGGCTGGGAATACGTTTTTTAATGTTTAAAAAATACTGATTATGAAACATATACAGCTAACAGAATTCCTGTACAGGCAGGTGAGATATTTTCTCATTGCCACCTTGCTTTTCCCTGCATTAAATGCTTTTTCACAGCATACCATTACCGGCCTTGTTACAGATGATACCTATGGAAACCCTGTGTCAATGCTGGAAATATATTTCTATATCCCGGAACAGGGACCCGTGGGAGGAACCCTAACCGATCAACAGGGGATGTATACCTTTACCTCTGATGATATTTTTCAGAATGATGTTATTCACCTTCAGGCCTGGAGCTTCTGCAATGGTCACTGGGATCCGGTAAACCAAATGATAATCATTTCCGGAGATACAACCTTTTTTGATTTCTCTGTTTGTACAGATGAAATACAATGCGCTGCCGATTTTGACTATGATGTAACTGGTAACAGAGTAACCTTTCTTGACCGCTCGTCAGGGCCTGTTTCTGAATATTACTGGGACTTTGGCGATGGTTTTACTTCAAATGAAATAAACCCTGTGCACACCTACGAAGTGCCTGGAATTTATTCGGTTGATTTATATATAAATGCTGAAAATAACTGCTTTGATATGATAAGCCAAGCTATTACTGTGGGCGGATCTTATACGGTATCGGGTACCATATATGCCGGAAATACTGGCCTGCCGGCAGGAGAAGTGCTGCTTTTTGATGCAAATAACCCCACACAGGTTCTCGCTAATGCAACCGTTGATATTTCAGGTACTTTCAGTTTTAGTGTTGACCCGTTTTCATCCTGTTTTCTTCTTGCGCTTCCCGATGTAGATCCCGGGATACCCCACAGCCCTGTTTATTTGCCCACCTACTCAGGTAATACGATCGACTGGCATGATGCAGAGAGCTTTTATATCGATAACGATATCTCCTTTGATATTCAGCTGGAGAGAAACGATGTACTTTTTTATGGCCACGGGAAAGTGTCAGGAAATGTATTTACGGACGGAAAAGAGGTTAATGGAATGCCGGTATTTCTTTTGGAAGAGAATGGAGCCCCACTGGATTTCTGTTATCCTGGTTCTGATGGCACCTTTTTCCTTGAAGATATTCCATATGGCACGTATCTTTTATATCCGGAAAAAGCCGGAAAAAACACATCGCCAGCCATTATTACACTATCTGAATCGAACCCTGAAGCACCCTGGATTCGGATCATGGAAACACCTGCAACCCTTAAAGTGGAGTACAATGTAGGGTTAGATGATATTCTATTGGAGGAAACCACAATTTTTCCTAACCCGGCATCATCTCATATCTTCATTAAAAGCCCGGTTAAGATAGCTGAAATTCACCTTTATTCAAGCCTGGGCGAATTGCTTCTCATGGATAAAACAGGAACTAATACCCTCAAACTGAATTTGTCATCAGTAGATTATTCAGGAATTGCATTCCTGGTTCTTTTCTATCAAGACAAAACCTCCTATATCACAAAAATAGTTCTGCAATAATGAAATAAAGACGTTTCCCCGCATTATTAACATTTATTTTCATGAAATAGCTTCTGTTTCTCATCTTATTGCTATATTTACAATAAAGAATGCTGATTTTTTAGATTATCAAAAACAGAAACCTAATTTCCTTGTTTATTTATCGTGTGAAAAATTTCACACGATAATAACCGGAATACAGAAAAGAAACATAGAATGAATTTTGCCTTATACGAAAATGTTAGTAATGAAATTGGTGCATTAATTACCCGACGGTACAGCACTTCCTTTTCACTGGCAGTTCGGCTACTTGAAAAGCAGCAGCGAAAAGCAATCTGGTCGGTATATGGATTTGTCCGTCTTGCCGATGAAATCGTTGATACTTTTCATGACTATGATCAGGTTTTCCTGCTGGAAAAGCTCCGTGAAGACCTCAACTATGCCATTGAACAAGGTATCAGTACAAACCCTGTACTTTATGCCTTTGCCAACACCGTGAATAATTATCAGATTGATCATTCTCATATACGGGCTTTTCTTGATAGTATGGCGGCAGATATCACAAAACAACATTATGCGTCACAACAGGAAATAGATGCCTATATCTATGGATCTGCTGATGTTGTTGGGCTTATGTGCCTGCGAATATTTTGCAACAACGACAATGAATGTTATGAAAAACTGAAAGAACCTGCTGCAAAGCTGGGCTCTGCATTTCAAAAAGTGAATTTCCTTCGTGATATACGTAATGATGTAGGAGAATTAAACAGAAGTTATTTCCCTGAATTACAGAACAATAACTTATCTGAAGAGGTAAAAAAGAATATTGAAAGTAATATAAAAGAAGACTTCCAGGCGGCATGCAATGGCATAAAAGCATTGCCCGGAAGATCGAAATTCGCCGTATTACTGGCATATACCTACTATTCAATATTATTTAAAAAAATACAAAAATCTTCCGCTCAAAAACTTATATCACAACGTATCAGAATACCCAACAGCATGAAATATTTTCTGATCGTACGTGTTTTTATCAATTACAAACTAAATCGGATACATTGTGGATAACATAAAGGTAATTCTTGTTGATAAAGATGATAATGCCATTGGTGTAACAGGTAAAATGGAAGCCCATGAAAAGGCCTTGCTTCATCGTGCTGTATCAGTATTTATCTTTAATACCTCCGGAAAAATGCTATTGCAAAAAAGGGCGCTTCACAAATACCATTCTCCGGGGCTTTGGACCAATACTGCATGTACGCATCCTGAGCCGGGAGAGACAAACCTTCAGGCTGCCAAAAGAAGATTACAACAGGAAATGGGACTGCAATCGGATCTGGACAAAGCCTTTGATTTTATCTACAAAGCTGCCCTTGACAACAACCTTACAGAACATGAACTGGATCATGTTTTTGTGGGTATTACAGACATGCCTCCCAATATTAACAATGAAGAAGTTTCAGAATATAAATATATAGATCCGCAAGAGTTAGTTAAAGATTTATCCGATAACCCACAAAAATACACTTTTTGGTTTCGAATGATTGCCCACAGGGTGTTGTGTTTACAAAATGTTATAACAGGATGTTGATATGCTGAATATATATCCTGCAAACCGGTTGCCGGCGAAAGAAGTCCGGAAGTTTCTATTCATCTTTTACGCCGTAGGAATTACAGGGTTTGCAATACCTTTGCTACAGCCGCTTTTTAAAATCATTACACCCCTTGCATTACTTCTGGGTGTATATCTGCTGGCGGTTTTTCATGAAAAATATTCAACGATATCACTTTTTATTTTCGCACTGGTTTTTGTTCTTGGTTTTACGGTTGAGATTATTGGCGTAAACACAGGAGCCATATTCGGAAGCTACTCATATGGAGAAACTCTCGGTCCAAAAATTTTCAATACACCCCTGATGATCGGTGTCAACTGGCTGTTTCTGATTTACACAATTTCATCCGTTACAGAACCCCTGAAGATACCTGCTATTCCCAAAATATTGCTTTCCTCAGCCATGATGGTGGTATACGACATAGTAATGGAGCTTGTGGCTCCGTTGATGGATATGTGGTCGTGGGAAGGTGATGTTATTCCCCTGAAGAATTATATTGCCTGGTTTGCTATTAGTGCTTTCTTTTTCTCATTATTAAAAATATTTAAAATCAATACCCGCAACCCAATTGCATGGGTGTTACTGCTTTGCCAGTTTTTGTTTTTTTGTTTTTTACTCATCATTTTATAATCAATGATAAAAGCAAAACACCATCCGGTCATCTATCCGTTTTTTCAGTATTATCTGCAGCGGATGATAAAGAAAAGATTCTCATCTGTTTCAATGATAGGTGAATATCAGGATGATGGATTGCCCGTGTTGGTTTTATCAAATCATATTAGCTGGTGGGATGGTTTCTGGGTCGGATATTTAAAAATTAAACGCATACACCGGAAGTTTCATTTTATGATGCTTGAAGATCAACTGAAAAAATACTGGTTTTTTAATCACTGTGGCGGATTTTCAATTAACCCCGGAGCCAGAGATATACTGGAGTCTGTTCAGTATGCTTCTGATTTACTTAAAGATAAAAACAATATGGTTCTTTTATTCCCTCAGGGAGAGCTGCATTCGCTGTACGACAACAAAATTGTTTTTATGAAAGGCCTGAAAAAAATTCTGGAAACAACCGACAACCCTTACAAAATTATTTTTGTCGCCAATATGCCGGAATATTTTTCAAGCGCAAAGCCGGAGCTTTTTATTCACCATAAAACCTACACCGGTTTATATGATTTTGATATTGTTGCTCAAGAATATCAGGACTTTTATAATGATGTTATATCTTTTCATAAAGCAATTGATAAACGATGATATACATTGCAACAATAGTTATTTTATTGGCTGTAATACAATTCTTTACCGCCTGGATTAATTTTGTTTTTCCGCAACAACCCCTCAGGGGAAAAATCGGGGACGATAACCTTATTTCAGTGTTGATTCCTGCCCGCAATGAAGGAAAAAATATCGGCAGGTTATTAACTTCACTCAACCAACTCTCCTACTCCAATATTGAGATCCTGGTCTTTGATGACCAGTCGGAAGACGATACGGCAAGTATTGTAGAACAAAAGGCCAAAAGTGATTCCCGTGTTCGCCTTATACGTTCAGAAGGGCTTCCTGAGGGCTGGCTTGGAAAAAACAATGCATGCCACCAGCTGGCAAAAGAGGCCTGCGGGCAATGGCTCCTCTTCCTGGATGCCGATGTTATCCCTGAGAATTCCATCATTGAAGATGCCCTGGGCAGAATGAAACGCCACAAGCTCGGGCTTTTATCTATGTTTCCCATTCAAGAAATGAACACCAACGGTGAATGGATCACTGTTCCGGTAATGAATTACATCCTGCTGTCGCTGCTGCCACTGCTTTTTGTTCGCATATCACCCTTTACTTCCCATTCGGCGGCAAACGGTCAATTTATGTTCTTCGATGCCAATATATACCGGGAACTTTTACCACACAAAAAATTCAAAAATTCACCTGTTGAGGATATAAATATCTCGCGGTACTATAAGAAAAACGGCGTAAAAGTGGCTTGCATTGCTGCATCACGAAATATCTCCTGCCGGATGTACCATGGTTTTAAAGACGCTGTAAACGGATTTACAAAAAATATACTTATGTTTTTCGGCAACTCGGCTATTATGGCGGTTTTATTCTGGCTGATAACAACACTGGGATTTATTCCAGTGGCATTATATGATATTCAGGCGCTATGGCTCTATTTAGCGGTTATCATTCTCACAAGAGTTTTTATATCATCCACCAGCAGACAAAATATGTTTAAAAATCTGGTATTCATGATAACTCAGCATTTTGTTATGGGTTTTATAATTTTTCGTGCTATAGGAATACGATACAAAAAAGGGAACTACCAATGGAAAGGAAGAGATATTTCATAATAACGATTTTTATACTGTCGTATATGGTGGTCTTCGGGCAGCACAGCGAGGTTATTTATAGGGCCTTTACGGGCGATGATATGTCGCCATGGAAGGAGGTTGTCGATACGATGGAGAAGGAGAGACAAAAAACGCCAAAACAACGCTTGGAGCTGGTAAATTACGCATACGGATATATTGGCTGGTGCATAGGAAAAGAGCGATACGATGAAGCGCGCGAATACATGGAACGCGCAGGGAATCACATGGATATGCTTGAAGATTTGCATTACGAATTATCCTCTGTTTATGCATATCGGGCTGCCTATACCGGGTTTCGCATTGCCCTGGCGCCATACAAAGCACCCTTTCTGGGGCCAAAAAGTATTGAATATGCCCGCAAAGCTGTAAACCTGAACCCCGAAAATTACCTCGCTATTCTGCAACAGGCAAATATAAAATACTACACCCCTGCACTCTTTGGCGGTTCAAAAACAGAAGCCATCGAATTATATAAAAAAAGCCTGAGAAAGTACATCGCTGCATATGACACACCAGCCAATGACTGGAATTACCTGAGTCTTTATATTACGCTTATCACAACAACTTACGAAACAGAAGATTTCAAAGCCGCAGAAAAGTATTGCCTGCAGGCTTTATCAATAGAACCCGAATTTCATTGGGTTAAGAATGAACTTTATCCAAAAATTATAAAATCCCTGAAAAATGAATAAAAAAGTAATTATCGTCGGAACCGGTTTAGGCGGGCTTTCCACAGGTTTACGATTGGCAACAAGAGGTTATGACGTTGTTTTTTTTGAAAAAAACCATCAGGCAGGAGGACGACTTAATCAGCTGAAAAAGGATGGATTTACCTTTGATGTGGGCCCCAGTTTTTTCTCTATGCCTTATATGTTCGAAGAGCTTGTCAAGGATTGTAACGTTGAAATGCCCTTTGAATTTGTTGAGCTTGACCCGCTGTATACCGTAAACTTCAGCGGTAGCGATCAAAAATTCTTTCTTTATAAAGATATTGATAAACTTGCTGAACAGTTTGAGCCCTATGAACCGGATTTTAAACATAAATTCCAACGCTACCTTAAAAAATGTGAAGCGTTGTATAATGATACTGTCGATGTGGTGATCCAGCAAAATTTTGATAGCCTTGCAGCCTATGTAAAAGCACTGCTTACAGTAAATCCCAAACATCTCCCGGTGTTGTATAAAACTTTCTGGCGGCAGGCAGGTCGCTATTTCGACTCCAGGGAAGTCAGGCGTATCGTATCGCTTATTGCCTTCTTCCTGGGACGCACCCCTTTTGATACCAATGCAGTATACACACTGTTATCGCATATCGAATTCGATTACACCGGATATTACAACGTAAGAGGCGGCATGTACAAAATTGTGGAAGGCATGGTCGGTTTGCTTGAAAAACATAACGCAACTTTTCATTATAACACGGAAATTATTGACTACAAAGGTGACGGCAAACAGCTTACACAGCTTATTGATAAAAACGGCAAATCGTGGGATGCCGACATTTTTGTTATCAACGCTGATGCAGCGCTATTCAGGGGCACTGTTTTTAACCGTAGGAAATTCGCACCCAAAAAGCTGAAGAAAATGTCGTGGACTATGGGTTATCTGACGTTTTACATAGGTCTCGACATAAAACTTCCGGAAGTGGAACACCACAATT
Organism: uncultured Bacteroidales bacterium; assembly: GCA_964594665.1. Classification (GTDB taxonomy): domain Bacteria; phylum Bacteroidota; class Bacteroidia; order Bacteroidales; family BM520; genus BM520. Next base: position 15,021 of record CAZQNY010000020.1, on the reverse strand, counting down.
ATTACCTTGGAAATAATTATGAAGAGTACGCAGGGCAGGTGATGAAAGACCCCGGAACGCTGGAAAAGCCTTATTACTATGTAAATGTAATTTCAAAACATAACGATGCATGTGCTCCTGAAGGTCATGAGGCATTGTTTTTTGTGTGCCCTGTACCCAACCTGATTTTTAAAAGTGACTGGTCGGATCGTGATGCCATTATTGACAGCATAATTTCAGATTTCTCAAACCGTATCGGCAGGGATATATCAGGCCATATTGTAATGCGTGAAGCCTACACTCCGGAAGACTGGCGCGATCAGTTTAAACTTTATGAAGGCGCCGGGCTGGGTTTATCACATACTATGCTACAGATTGGTGCCCTCCGGCCTAAAAACTACGACGAAGTGTTTACAAATACTTTTTATGTTGGCGCCAGCACTCTCCCGGGAGCAGGTCTTCCTATGGCTGTAATAGGCTCAAAGCTCACTGCTGAAAGAGTTTACAACTATAAATAGTTATCAGAAAACAGACATATGCTGTTTCATTCTGTTTTTTTAAACTATTTTTATGCAACCTTTTTGCTCTTCTGCATCATTTTTATGCAAGCAAAAAGTGTTAATATTTAAACTACAATTTTATGAAGAAATTTGGTACAATGATCCTGTCCGCTCTGATGATGATATTCGTTCTGTCGGGTATTGCAAGAGCCGATGAGATGACCATTAACGGACAAGTGATGATGGGACAACAAGGACAGCCGGCTCCGGGTGTTCCTGTAATGGCATTTTTACCTAACGACAGCATTATGGCTGATGCCATGACTGATGAGACCGGTTTTTTTGAAATCATCCTCCAGGCACCTGACGGATACCAGGGAGAAGTTATGACGCAGGTATTTGACTGGTGTACCATGAATACACTGGAAGAGGTGTTTCCTTTTATTAATGGAGAAATGCTTACCGTGGTGTTCCACATCTGCCAGGAAGGCGGCGGCGGTGGCACACAATGCCATGCCAACTTTCACTGGCAACCACTGGAAGGACTGCAAATAGCATTTGAAGATGATTCATGGGGCGATGAAATCGATGAATGGTCATGGGACTTTGGTGATGGAACCACCGGTACAGGAGAAGATATTGTACATCTCTTTGCTGAACCCGGTTTATACCCCGTAACCCTGACTATCTCCGGAGGTCAGTGCTCGGATGAAAGAACTAAAATGGTTCATGTAATGGACTCTATTCCTCCGCAGCCAGGCTGCCAGGCAATGTTTGGATATGAACCGGAAGAAGGATTAACTATTCAGTTTATCGACCTTAGCATGGGTGAAGATATCGACGAATATCTCTGGGACTTCGGCGACGGAACAATTTCTGATGACCAGGAACCCGAACATACCTTTGCTGAACAGGGCATGTACCTCGTTTCACTCACTATCGCAGGTGAAGAATGCAACAGTTCCATTGAAATGCCCGTTCATGTTATGGATTCGGTATGGCCCCCTCAGGGCTGTCATGCCAATTTCCACTGGGAAATGATGGACAACCTTACTGTACAATTCTTTAATGCTTCACAGGGTGAGGACATCGATGAATATCTCTGGGATTTTGGCGATGGCTCTTTTTCTGATGAAATGGACCCATTGCATGTCTTCCCTGAAGAAGGAATGTATGAGGTTTCTTTAACCATTTTTGGTGATGATTGTCAGGATATGAAGGTTAAAAATGTTCATGTTCATGCCTACCAGCCTCCACAGGGATGCCAGGCCATGTTCTTTTATGAATTCACAGAAGATCCTTTTACGCTCGCGTTTATCGACTTGTCGATGGGGGATATCAATGCCTGGAACTGGAACTTCGGTGACTCAACAACTTCTGTCGAACAAAATCCTTATCACACTTATGCTGAAGAGGGTATGTATATGGTAAGCCTCGAAGTAACAGGAGATTCCTGCAACAGCATTATTGAAATGCCTGTTTTTGTTGGTGATTCTATCTGGCCACCACAAAACTGCCATGCCAATTTCCACTGGAACATTGTTGGCGACCTTACCGTTCAGTTTGAAGATGTTTCTCAGGGTGAAGATATCACCGAATGGATGTGGGATTTTGGTAACGGAGAGGTAAGCTATGAACAGAATCCAACCTATACATACAGTGAAGAAGGAAACTATGAAGTATCACTGACTATTTCAGGTACTGAGTGTCAGGATACAAAAACAAAACGTGTAAACGTTGGAAATAACTGGCCACCACAAAACTGCCATGCCGACTACGACTGGAATGTTTTGGAAGATGGCCTTACTGTTGAATTCTTTGATATGAGTGTATCAGACAGCATTACAGAATACATGTGGGATTTTGGTGATGGTGATGTTTCTGCAGAACAAAATCCGGTACACACATACGCTGAAGAAGGAATGTACTTTGTTGCACTGACTATTGTCTCAGATGAATGTACTGATACCCGCGTACGACATATTCACGTTGGCGAAGGTGGCGGATGGCCTCCACAAAACTGCCACGCAATGTTCTTCCCTGAGTATATCTCTGATATGACCATTGCTTTCACTGATATGTCAATGGGGAATATCGACAGCTGGTTCTGGAATTTTGGTGACAATAACACCTCTGCTGAACAGAACCCTCAGCACACCTATGCGGAAGCAGGAATATACATTGTAACACTGGCCATTTCAGGAGAAGAATGCGCCGACTCACTGGCAATGGAGATCTTTGTTGATGAGCCCTGGAATAACAATCCTTGTGAAGCACTCTTCCTTCCGGAATTTACTGAAAATCCACTGGAAGTTATGTTCCACGATATGTCAATTGGTGCTGTTTCAAGCTGGAGCTGGAACTTCGGTGACGGCACTGCCAGTTACGAACAAAATCCATCACATACATATGAACAGTCAGGCACATATCTGGTAACGCTGGGTATTGAAACAGAAGATGGATGTTCGCATGTTTACAGTGTTGAAGTGAATCTGGAAACAATGTCATATTCAGCATTACATAGCAGTACCGGGTCTACAGGCATTAATGAAGTATTAAATATTTCATCTCTTAACCTGTACCCCAACCCTGTTGATAAAGTAATGAATATTACATTCAACGCGGAAGAAAATGAAACAATGTACCTGGTAATAACCAGTGCTCTGGGTCAACAGATTTATAAGGCATCATATTCAGCAAAAGCTGCTTCAAATCACATTGAAGTAAATACTTCAGATTTCGAAAAGGGACTCTATATCATGCAACTGCATTCAGCTGACGGATCAGTAGCAACACAAAAATTTATCAAATAGCAAGGCTATATTGTCCCTGTGATTAAAAAGGCTGTCGGATATTCCGGCAGCCTTTATTATTTCTCTTTGGTTGAAAATACAGATTTAAGTGCTATCTTTGTGCATCTAATCCAACACCCAATGAAGAAATATTTTTTATTCCTTTCTGTGTGCTTTCTTGTATCCTGTTCGGGTATGCCAAAGCTTGAGTCAGCGCTATTAAATTCTTCAACAACCACACGACTGACAATTTCCAACAGAAAACTCTCAGGGCTTCCTGACGATATCAACCGGCTAAAAAAACTGGAGCGCCTGACATTGTTTCGCAATTGCCTTCATGAAGTACCGGCAACTATTGGGGAGCTTTACAATCTGGAAGAATTAGTAATAAGCTCCAACCGTCTTAAAGAGATACCTGAGGAGATTGGAAATCTTACAAATCTGAAAAAACTATCTTTAAAAAATAATAGTCTGAAAAAAATTCCTGCATCAATTGGCAATTTGAAAAACCTCGAAGAGTTATATTTACAGAATAACCAACTCGATAGCATACCCCCTGAAATAGGAAAACTGAAGAATCTACGTTTTTTACATCTCTCGCATAATGATTTACGCAAATTACCCCCTGAAATCGGGGATCTGGAAAATCTTGAAGTGCTGTTTATCGACCGAAACGACCTGCTCTTTCTACCCTGGGAATTAGGGAATTTGAAAACCCTTAAAGAACTGAATGTTGCCCGCTGCGGCCCGGCTGTAGAGCTACCGCCCTCGCTGGGAGATATCCGAAACCTGGAATTTCTTTATATAGACCGGAATAATATTCTCCCTTACAGCCTGAGAAACATCAGTCCCAACTGTCAGGTTATCACCTACAATTAACGATTAATCAGGAAGTACAATATTAAATTTCTGTAATCTGCGATGCAGGGCATTCCATTTGATATTCAAAAGTTCTGCTGCTGCAGATTTATTGTAATCGGTTTTCTCCAGTGCCCGTAGAATTGTTTGCTTCTCAATTTCTTCCAGGTCAAAGATATCGGTATGGAACCCTGACATTCCACCTCCGGAAGGTGTTTCAGTGATATTCGGGAAATGATCGGTAGTAATCACACCGGTATCACACAGGATTACAGCTCTTTCCGTCAGGTTTCGTAATTCCCTGACATTCCCGGGGAAAGGATATTGCTTTAGTGTCTCCATGGTTCCCGGATCGATACCTTCAATTTTTTTTCGCATTCTGCCGGCAAAAACATTCACATAATGATCAATAAGTACAGGAATATCCACAACCCTTTGCCGCAGTGGTGGAACAAAAATCTCGAACGTTCCAAGGCGGTGGAACAGATCAAGGCGAAAATCCTTTCCTGACTTCATTTCATGCACATCCTTATTGGTCGCAGCAACGAGTCTGACATCAAATTTCTGCTCCTTTTGCGATCCCAGCTTAATATATTTTCGGTCTTCCAGCACCCGAAGCATCTTTATCTGCAGGTTCATGGGCATATCACCGATTTCATCCAGGAAAAGTGTCCCTTTATCAGCAATTTCAAACCACCCGGCACGGTCGGCAATAGCACCGGTAAAAGCCCCTTTTTTATGGCCAAAAAACTCACTCTCAAAAAGTGATTCCGGAATTGCTGACATATTTACCGCACCAAAATGCTTATCATGACGCTCACTCATCAGGTGAATACCCCTGGCAACAAGCTCTTTACCAACACCACTCTCCCCGGTAATTATTACAGAAGTATCTTTACTCTGAGCTACTTTGTACATAATCTGCTTGATGTCGTCCATTACCTTGCTCTTACTAATGATCTCAAAGCCTTCTTTCTCTTTGAGCTCCTTGGTAAGAAGCTGGTTACTAAGCTCTGTCTGGCGAAGCTTATTATTCAGCGCGACGAATTTTTTTGTCTTCTCAATAGAAATTTTCACCGAATCGAAGTTAAAGGGTTTGGTGAAAAAATCTGCTGCTCCCAGCCTTAAGGCCTCAATAACCGTATCCATATTGGCCTCGGCACTGATCATAATGATTTCCACATCAGGATATTGTTCTTTCACCCTTCTGACAACCTCCAGGCCATTCATCTCGGGCAGCTGGAAATCGCATATCAGAATATCCACCTTTGCATTGGAAAATATCTCAAATGCTTTGGATGGTGTACTCGCTGTAAACACAGTGAAATCAGAACGTAATATTGAACTTGCCAGCTTCCTGTACAGGTTATCATCATCAAGAACCAGAATGTTTAATTGATCAGGGTTATTCATATTGCGGGGGTGTTTTTTGATGCTTAAATAAGTTCGGTATATAATGCAAAAGTAAATGTTGATCCCTTACCTTTTTCAGATGTGGCAAATATGGTGCCTTTGGAGTATTCCAGCAACTCCTTGCAGACCTGAAGCCCCAGTCCGGAACCTTTTTCACCATCAGTACCATAATTGGCCAGATGCTGATTAGGATCAAATAATTTGGGAAGGTCTTCAGGATCTATACCAACACCATGATCGGTAATATTTATCTCTGCCAGATCATCTTTCGAAACAGCATCAATATCAATCGTACCGGAATTGTTTGAGAATTTCAATGCATTGTGAACAAGGTTTTTAACAACAATGGAAATCAACTGCTGGTCGGCAACCACAAAGATGCCGGGATTAATATTATTGTTAACGGTGATCTGCTTTTTATCCAGCAAATAGCTCATATTCTCAGTCACCTTGGCGATACATTCCCGTACATCAAACTTTTCAGGTGATGGTTTGATCACTTTCCGCTGACACCTGGACCACCAGAGAAGGTTTTCAAGGAGTTCAAAAGTAGTGTCAGCCTGTTCTTTAAGCGCAACAAAGAACTCGCCAAGCTCCTCCTGAGAGAGTTGTATCCTGCTGTCGGTCATCATATTGGCAAACTCGCGGAAGCTTCCCAGTGCGCCACGAAGGTCGTGGGCAATAACACCGAAAACCTTATCTTTCAGCGCATTTGCTTCCTGTAACTCAGCGGCTTGTTTTTCAACCATTGCCTTCGACTCGCGCAGATCAATATGGGTTTTGATCCGCACCAGCAATTCTTCCCTGTTAAAGGGTTTGGTAATATAATCGACGCCACCAAGGGTAAAACCTTTTACAATTTCATCTACTTCTGTTTTCGCTGTAACAAACACAACCGGAATATCCGATGTTGATTCATCTGCTTTTAGTTTCGAACACACCTCGAAGCCATCCATCCCCGGCATCATAACATCCAGAAGAATAAGATCAGGAGAAAGTTTTTCTACCATAGATAAAGCTGTAGGCCCATTCTTTGCCAGTGCTACCTTATAACCATTCTCATGCAGCACACTTCCCAGCACCTGCAGATTCATTGTGTTGTCATCAACGAGTAGTATTGTTGCCATAGGTTCTGTTTTCTATAGAGTAATATTATTTGATTTCAAAATTTCTTTAATTAATGCAATTTCCTCCGGAAAACGATGAAGCAGCTGCTCAATGCTATCCACATCAAAGCCATCAATACTTTCCTTCAGATCTATAACATATTGTTTCATTATTTTACACGGATAACTATCTACAATCCCGCTTACTTTTTTTGCAAAATCCTGAATTTCAAAAATAATTAGGTTATCTTTTATCGACATCCACTCAGGCATCATCTCCGACTCCAGGCGTTGTACCATCGCAGGAAGGCGATTAATACATTCTTCCGAGAGCTTCTGATCATGAACTTTTGCTGCCTCAGTATCTGAAATTTTCACCTTCACAGAATAGTCAAGATGCTTTTTTAAGAAGAAATAGACCTGCTTTTTATTAACAGGCTTCCGCAGATAACCATCAAAAAGTGCTTTAATCGCCGGTATGGATGTCGTCATGGCACTGGCAGTAAATGCAATGATCGGGATATGGTTGTACCTTGGATTTTTCTTTAAAATCTCTGTTGCCTGGTAACCGGTTATCCCCGTCATCCGAAGGTCCATAAAGATAATATCCGGTAATTCTGTTTTCAGCATTTCCAATGCTTTTTCACCACTTGAAGCTGTTATATACTCAAAATTCTCTCCGGCAGTAAGATTTTTTAAAATGGAAATATTATATTCCACATCGTCGACAATCATAATTTTTGCCGGCTCAAAAACCAGGTTTCCAATCTCAGGATCCACTTCTGAGTATGCTTCAGGATCGTCGTTAACAATTTCTATATCAGGAATATAAACAACAAAAGCAGTGCCTTCTCCAACTTTACTCTCCAGAGTTATTGACCCCTGAAATTTCTCTACAAGGCGACGTGTAATTGCCAGCCCGAGGCCTGTGCCTCCATACTTTCGTGTACTTTGCCCGCTTTGTTGTGTAAAAGACTGGAATATGGTTTCATGCTGGCTTTCAGGTATACCGATTCCGGTATCTTCAATGCGGAAAGTCAGGTTGACGAACCGTTCATCGCGGGTTTTTTTACCTGACACATGGAGTTTTATAAACCCTTTTTCCGTAAATTTTACCGCATTGCCTACCAGATTAAAAAGAATCTGATGAATACGGACTTCATCCAATGCCAGGAAAAGAGGTACATCCTCATCAATTGTCGTTTCTATCGAAAGGCCTTTATCCCGTATCTTTTGGTAAAAGACCTGTTTAATCTCATGCACCACTGATTCAAGGCGCATAGGTTCATTTTCAATCTCTACCTTTCCGGCCTCAATCTTCGATAAGTCAAGAATATCATTTATCAGCAGGAGTAATGTTTTACCGGAAGACATAATCGTCCTAAGCTGGCTTTTATATAAAGGCTGCTCTACCTTATCAATAAGCACTTCGCTAAACCCCATAATGGCATTTAACGGTGTCCGTATTTCGTGTGATACATTTGCCAGGAACATGCTCTTGGCCAGGTTCGCCTGTTCAGCTTTCTCCAGCGCCATCCGAAGTTGTTTCTCATGCTCTTTACGTTCAGAGACATCCCTGATAATACACATCACCTCATTATCGTTCATCTTCACAAACCGCGCCTCATAGTCGTTCTCCCGGTCGGCAACATTAAGCTTGTATTCGGTAGAAAACTGACCATTGGCAATACATTCCTGAATGGCCACTTTCATATGTGTAGCAAATTCAAAAGGAAAAATTTCAGAAAGGTTTCTGCCCATAAAATTCTCCGGAGGAAGAATAAGATCCTTACCATTGCTACTGCTATAACTCAGGAAATTTCCTGCTTTATCAAAATTGAAAATAATATCCGGAATTGAATCTACAATGGCTTTATATTTCATTTCACTGATCTGAAGTGAATCTTCAGCAGCCCTGCGCTGGAAAGCATTGGAAATAATATTGCTAATGGTTTTCAGCAATTCTATTTCGCTGCGTGTCCATTCGCGGTGGTTGGTACATTCATCAAAACCAATAAACCCCTTGTAGGTGTCCTGAAAATAGAGGGGTAAAACGACGATACTAAGGATCCCCTGCGGCTCCAGAATAGCGCGCAAATCATCAGCAAGAGAGGATATATCCTGTGAAAAAACCATTCCCTCCTCCAATAAAAGCTTCTTCCAGGTGGGGATCATTGAATATGGTACACCCTGAAGTTCTTCTATCTGTGGTTCAACACCTTCATTACACCATTCAAATGTATTGTCTGTGCTCTCACCATCATCACTGTCTTCAAAAATATAGGCTCTGCTTACATGAGAAAACTTACCGATAATCTCAAGAGCATGCTGAACGTTATTTTCAAAACTATCAAGGGTATTTATGGCCAGAGAGACTTCAGAAAGAACCTCCTGTCGCTTCAGGTCATACGCGATTTCATTCTCCCTGTTTTGGGTTATATCCTCAAAAGCACTTTTTATATTCTTTCCAATAACATCTTTACAAAAAAGAAAATATTCATTTTCATTATCCTGAGTGATGGTTTGCAGTTGCGCAAGAAAAATCCTTGGCCCCATAGGCTCACTCTTAAGTGTCATTTCACAATTTGAATGGAGAATCTCATTATTTTCAATTACCTGCCGGATTTTTTCAAGGCACTCTGTGGTAGAAAAATCAGAAATTTTATGGCCAATGATCTGATCGGTTTCTTTCTGAAGGAATTTTCGAACCGCAGCATTGCAATTCACAATGCTGCATTTTTTATCCAGAACAAAAACAAGATCTTCGATATAATCCAGCAGCACAGTTGCTTGCGTAGTACTATTTGATTTCTGCCAGTGGTTTTTTAAAGACATAAAATGCGGTTGTTGACAACAATACAATCAATTGAAAATAATCTTCCTCAGCCGGTATTCACTAAACACAGACTAAAAATACAATAATTTCTTCAATAACGGTGCATCATTTATTCGAAAACGAAGAAGAATATACAATTAACCAACCAATGGGGGAAAAATTTGTTTCCTATGGGTTAAGAATAATCACAAATCCGCCGTTTGAATTCACTGAAACGGGAAATAAAGAACCTGCATCAGGTACTTCAATAACTTCATCCAAAGAGGCTCCGTCGTACCAGTACGATACGGAAGAAAACTCAACAGGTTTCGGAAGAAGAGCGGCAATATCAACTTCCTTTGCTATCCCTGCATTCATTCCGGCAATAAACCAGGTATCATTCTTTCGACGCATAACAATCAGGCTTTCCCCGATTTTTGCCTCCAAAACAATTGTTTCATCCCATGTGGTTGGAACCTGCTCAAGAAAACGAAGCACCTCATCGGGGTATAGGCCGGGGCTGTCGGCAATCATTTGTAACGGGCCAAAATAACACACATACATCGCCATTTGATGCACCCTGGTAGTCATTGCGGCCGGAAAGCGCCAGTTTTTATCAAATTCTTCCTCCGTAACATGTCGCATGGCTCCGGGAGTATAATCCATCGGACCCACGGCATTTCGGATAAAGGGTATGGTAAGGTTATGCCCGGGAGTACACAAAGCGTTGAACTTGTTGTTCTCAAGCCCCAGAACTCCCTCTCTGTTAATTACGTTCGGGTAGGTCCTGCACAGCCCTGAGGGTTTATACATTCCATGCAGGTTCACCAATAGCTTTCGCTCCGAAGCCTCATAGGCCAAACGATGACAAAACTCCACTACACGCTGGTCGTCACGATCCATAAAGTCTACCTTCAAACCTGATACTCCCCATTCCGCAAAACGATCAAGGGTCTCTTCCATCTTTTCATCAAGAACATACCATACCATCCACAAAAAAACACCTACATCCCGCTGTCGCGCATATTCAATAATCTCCGGCACATTGACCTTTCTCTTCCACCGGGATAAATCAAATAACGGCGACCATCCAAAATCGAGGTTTACATATTCAAAACCATTTTCAGCAGCAAAATCAATGTAATATTTATAAGTCTCTGTATTAATTCCCTGCCGGAAATCAGTGCTGTCCTCCAGAATCCAGTAATGATACCAGTCCCAGGCAACCTTCCCCGGCCTGATCCAGTCGGTATCAGCAACCCTGTTGGGTGTTGCCAGCAACCATACCAGATGGTTATCAATAAGTTCGGCATCTTTGTCGGCAGTAACCACAACGCGCCAGGGAAAATTTCTGTTTCCGGTAGTCTCAGCCAGGAAAGCAGCTCTCTTGCGAACACGCATTTTACTAAAATACGGAGCCTTTACCGGGCTTATTCGACCCAAAAGCTGCACAGATTCCCTGGTTACAAAAGGAGCAAAATCACCCCTGAAACCATCTTCCGTTGCCTGCAGAAACATCCCGGGATAACTCATCAAATCCGATTCGCTTATCAATAGTGATGAGCCATCATCATAGCGCACCAGAACAGGCGTGATACTGTGCTCCCTGCCTTGAAGAGCACTGAGCTTTTCCGAAGGATCATATTTGCCCTCAAAAGGGGTCTGAAAACCGTCTGTCTCCGCATAATAAACATCCGGATCGCCGGTAATTGCAAAGGTTGCTGTTTCATTGTTTACAACCATACGCCCGGGTTGATTCCCAACAAACCGATAAGCAACACCCTCTTCATAGGCTCTGAAAATCAGAGTAAAACCCTGTTCAAAATGCAATGACAGCTCTTTATAGCTCTCTGATACCGTTTCAGAGGTATAATATACCGGGTGAAGGGTATTCAGAACACTTTTTTCATGATGCGACAAAATAACCGCATCCCTGCCCCAGTTTCCAAAAGATGTTTCCATCGCAACTTCAGAGGGCGCAATCTTTTCCCTTCCATTGGAAATCAGGCTCCAGGAAATCGTCTTATCAACAGTGATATTCACCTTGTTCTTCCCTGAAGGAGATTCAAGAGTATATTGCTGTGCTGCCATTATAAAGGGGAAAAAAATTAAAACTATAATCGAAAAAAACTGTCGCATAATACTATTTTTCAGGTTTTAATGAATATGAAAAAGAAAAGCTACGCCCCGTAATAAGGTACTCCGGCATCACCGATTTACTCCAACTGTCGTTTCCACCCAGTCCGGCCTGAAGATAATCAATATTCAGCACATTATAATCAGAGGGTTTTACCTGCCAGGCATGGGTATATTGAGCCAGTTGATGAGGATCGGTGGGCAACAAACCCACATTCAGCGCGCAACCTGAAACCATAATACTGCTTCCCCGGCCATAAATACTGATGTTGTCAACACCGCTGATATTGCCGCTTTCCTGAGGCTTAATGTGCGGAGTAAAAAGTTCTGTTATATGAGCAGAATGCCATCCATACCATGTCCCGCCCATTCGGTCGGGATACGACTCTCCGGGGCCATAACCCAGCCATGTCAGGGCATCAAAATCATTGGGAACCTTCAAATATGAACCTACTTTGGCAAGAGGTGTTTTCCTGAACTTAAATCCTTTCCTCCGGACATCATATTTACAATCAATAGTTCCATCACCACGCACACAATAGGTTGCATCTATTTTAAATTTTACGTTATTGTGCAGAACATGGGAAACATGAAAGGTCATCTGTTGTGCTGTCTGACTCTCAGTCTGTATTTCAACATCTGAAACTTTTAAATTTTCAAGGCCCATTTCAGCCCATTCATCGGCATAACTACCAAAAGCGGCAATTCCACCACCACGGTCATTATCGGTCGGAGCACGCCAAAAATTAACTTCCGGTCCGGAATAAAACATAGTGTCGCCTTCAAAAATATAATTTACAAAATGGCCTTGCGAGAGGCTGAATCTTGTGGAAAAGCTATCGCCAATGAAAATCCACTCATCAGCATTTTTCGTTACCTGAAGCGATTTTTGTTCATGCTTTATGGTTTTGATCTCTTCCGGAACAGCTATCATTGCCTGGTTAACGGCCAGAGGGATTTCTTTGTTATCAGGAGCATAAAATTCTATGCTCAGCGTCTTTCGGGTATTTTCCACTACCTTCACCTCGGGAATAATAGTTGTAAAACGTTCGCCGGGTTTGAAAGCAGGCACCTGAACATCTCCCTGACCGGCACCAAAGCCATTACTTTCAACACTCCAGTGAATCATCCCTCCGGAGAGATCGGTGAATCCATATTCGTTGGTAAGGGTCAGCGTATTGGATATTTTGTCAAAATCAAACACCACCGGTTGCTGGATATAACCTACAGCCCTGAGTGCCGGCTTAATGGAACGATCGGGAAATACCAGACCGTTAATACAGAAATTATTATCGTTGATGGTATCGCCAAAATCACCACCATAGGCATAATGCCTTATTCCATTGGTTGTTTTATACAATCCCTGATCCACCCAATCCCAGATAAAACCTCCCTGTATGCGGGGTTGCGAGCGAAAGATATCCCAGTAATGATCGAAGTTTCCCAGGCTGTTGCCCATGGCATGGGCGTATTCACAAAGGATTACCGGGCGCGTTGGATCTTTTTTTGCCATCTTCAGAACCCTCTCCGGGGTAGGATACATATCGCTGTTAATATCGTAGGACGACAATTTGCGTTTGTATTTCAGGTAGGCCAGCCCCGAGCGCAAGGTGTGAATCAACCCACCCTCTCCGGGCGTTACAGGATACCCCAGGTGACGACTTTCGTACTGCACCGGGCGCTTCCCGGGATCCAAAGCCTTTATGGTATCATACATCCGCTCCAGGTTAATGCCATTTCCGGCTTCATTACCCAGCGACCACATAACAACGCAGGCATGATTGCGGTCGCGCATGACCATATCAACACCCCGCGCTGCAATGGCATCGGCGTATTCAGGTTTGTGCACAGGCGAGTCGGCTTTCTCCCACCATAAATGATGACTCTCCAGGTTGGCCTCATCCACAACATAAAATCCCATTTCATCGCATAAAGCATAAAACTCCGGGCAATTGGGATAATGCGACGTACGAATAGCGTTAAAATGAAACTGCTTCATTAACTCCAAATCGGTTCGTATAGAAGAAATATCTACTGCCCTGCCATGTTGCGGGTCAAATTCATGGCGGTTTACGCCTTTGAACAGCAACGGAATGCAATTCAGACACACCTGACCATTATGTATGGCAATCTCCCGAAAACCAATAGCAAGACTTATAAATTCACTGTTTCCTTTCTCATCAGAAATTGTAATGCACAGCCTGTAGAGCTCCGGATTTTCTGCATTCCATATTGCAGGTGATTCAACAACTTCCTCAAATGAAATAACATTTTTCCCGGGGGGCAAAGCCTTTTTTATCTCTTTGGTAAAAACCTGGTTGTTATCCTTATCCGTCAATGATAGCTCAATGTCCGGTGTTACTGTTTCTGTATTGGTATTATCTATGGTTAATGATGCTGAAAAAGTTGCATCAGCATAATTTTCATCAAAATCAGTATATGTTTTAATATCGTACAGAAAAACCGGTATGCGTTCTATCAGAAGAACTTTTCTAAAAATTCCCGACAGGCGCCAGAAGTCCTGATCTTCGAGGTAGCTCCCGTCGCACCAGCGTAATACTTTTACTGCCAACAAATTATCACCATCAAGAATTTCATTGGAAACATCAAATACCGCAGGCGTCATTGAGCCCTGGCTGTAGCCGATGTACTTCCCGTTCAGATAAACATAAAACGCCGATTGAACCCCTTCGAACCGCAACATTACAGGGCCCTGTGTACTTTTTGAAAAGCTGAATTGCCGTCGGTACAGGCCTGTTTCATTACCTTCTTCAGGCACATCGGGAACATTTGAAGGGAAAGGATGACGGATATTGGTGTAAACAGGTGTTCCATAGCCCTCAAGCTGCCAGTTGGAAGGCACCGGAATCATATTCCACCGGCTGTCATCAAAATCCGGTTCCGAAAAATCAGATGGTGTATCCAGAGGGTTGGTGAGGAACATAAATTTCCAGCTCCCGGAGAGATCCGTAACACGGTCGGAAAGCAGCGGCTGATAACCCGTAACACCTTTGTCTGCAGAAAAAGGAATCAAATCGGCATGAGGGGCCAGTTTATTGTCCCTGAAATATTCCGGATTATCCCAATGATTTTGAGCCATTGAGCTCATGGCTGAAATCCATAAAACGATGAAGAAAATCCTTTTCATATCAGAACATATAATTTAATACAATATACAAACCACCATCGCCTCCTCGTATTTTATCATCCTGTGCACTGATGGATTTCAGCATTAATCATAATAAAAAAAACACTGCAACAACTTTCGATTTTGCCTTCATTTTATGGTTTGGTTTAATATGTGAAGCAGTAAAGGTAGTAAAATTGTCTTTTTTTTTGTTAAAATGCATTCAAATGTGCATTTATTAAGGTTCTTGATTAACTTTGTGGTCGAACAGGTTAAATGCAGTGTTATATGAGAA
>CAZQNY010000019.1:0-34546 GCA_964594665.1 uncultured Bacteroidales bacterium | reverse complement strand
CTTTGTGTAATAATTCCGTATCTTCGCATCAAAACATTTAAAACCCTATAAAACAATACTCATGCGCAAGAAATCACTCTTCTTCATGGCCATTGCCGGCGTTGCCGCTGCTGCCATTTCCTGTTCTGCTCCTGTCAATAATCAGGAATCACAGAACCTCCTGCCTCAGGATCAGGCTTTCGAACCTGCCGACCAGGCAGTCGTTGACGAACGCGTTGCTATCTTTGCTCCGTTCGAACTTACTGCTGATATCAGCCACCTCTCAGAAAACGAAAAACAAATCCTTTCCATCTGCTTCGACGTGGCCGATATTATGGAAGACCTCTACTGGAAACAAACCATCGGTAACCGCGATAACTTCCTGGATAATATCGCTGATCCAAATACCAAAAAACTTGCTACCATACACTACGGTCCCTGGGATCGCCTCAATGGAAACAAACCTTTTATTAAGGGTATCGGTGAAAAACCCAAAGGTGCAAACTTTTATCCTCCAAATATGACAAAAGAGGAGTTCGATGCCCTGGCAGATGCATCCAAAACAAGCCTCTATACCCTTATCCGTCGTGATAATAATGGCGCCCTGACCTCAATTCCCTATAGCGTAGCCTATAAAGATGAGCTTACCAAAGCTTCCAACATGCTCAAAGAAGCCGCTGCTCTCGCTGAGAATGCAGGTCTTAAGAAATATCTCGAACTCCGTGCTGAAGCCCTTATCACCGACGATTACCAGCCCAGTGACTTCGCCTGGATGGAGATGCAGGATGCTAATATCGACTTCGTTGTGGGTCCTATCGAAAACTACGAAGATGCGCTCTATGGCTATAAAGCCGCTTTCGAATCGTTTGTTCTTATCAAAGACCTCGACTGGAGCGCCAAACTGGCAAAATTTTCTTCCATGCTCCCGGGTCTCCAGGCTGGTCTTCCCATCGAAGATGAGTATAAAAAAGAAGTCCCGGGCTCTAAAGCCGATATGAACGCTTACGATGTAGTTTATTACCGTGGCGATTGTAATGCCGGCTCCAAAACCATTGCTATCAACCTCCCCAATGATGAAGAGGTACATGTGAAATTTGGCTCCCGCAAGCTCCAGCTGAAAAACGCCATGAAAGCTAAATTCGACAAGATCCTTGTTCCGATCTCCGACGTACTTATCGATCCTGCCCAGCGTAAATATATCAAGTTCAACGCTTTCTTCGAGAATACCATGTTCCATGAAGTAGGTCATGCTATGGGTATTAAAACAACCCTCGACGGTAAACAAACGGTGCGTGAAGCCCTTAAAGAACAATATTCTGCTATTGAAGAAGGTAAAGCAGATATTATGGGCCTCTACCTGGTAACAAAGCTTTATGAAATGGGTGAGATTACCGAAGGCGAAGTGATGGACAACTACGTTACTTTCTTTGCCGGTATCTTCCGTTCTAGTCGTTTTGGTGCTGCCAGCTCACACGGTAAGGCCAATATGATGCGAATGAACTATTTCGCTGAAACAGGCGCATACACCCGTAACGAAGATGGTACTTATACCGTGAACTTTGATGAGATGCATGATGCAATGATCTCATTAATGCAGAAGATTCTTCATGTGCAGGGCGACGGCGACTACGATGCTGCCAAAGAATGGGTGAAAAAGGATGGTATTATCAAGCCTCAGCTTCAGGCCGACCTCGACCGCCTCGGCGATGCTAACATTCCTGTTGATATCACTTTCAATCAGGGCAAAGCAAACCTCGGTTTATAAAATACAGATAAATAGATATTTGAAAAGGCTGCTCATTGGGGCAGCCTTTTTTCGTATCTCTCTCTTTTACTCCTTAAGCCCAATTTTACCCGATTAATAATGGTTGAAACGGGCCTTTGTGCCGTATGAATTACTGCTTTAATATTATTTTATTCCTTTTGAAAGGGTAACATTTCTATTGGTTTTGTATTAAATATTGAGAAAAATTTGAATTATACTATTTTTGTTTAATTTTGTATCCAACTGGAGACAGTTAGTTTATGTTTTTATTAGAAGTATAACAGATGATAATATGACTCCAAAGAAATTTGACATTACTGATTATCTTGACAGCAAGGAAATGATTGCAGAGTATTTGAATACTGTATTGGAAGAAGGTAATGAATCTGACATAATTGTTGCTATTGGTCATGTGGCAAAGGCAATAGGAATGACCAGAATTGCAGAAGAAACCGGACTCAGCCGACCAAGTCTTTACAAGGCATTATCTGAAGGTTCAAAACCCCAGTTTGAAACTATCCTTAAAGTACTTCGCGCTATTGGTGGTCGTATCTCCATTGTTCCTGCTGCCTCTTGATTTTCGTTTGTTTGACTGAAAACCTTTTCCGGTATATTCGCACCGCCGTGCAAATCTCTCAGGATATCAGTGCACTGCCGTGCAAATCAAAAAACCTTTCTTTGTATACCTGGCAATAATTTTGAAATATTGCCTCAGAGCTATACGGCCGTGCATCTCTGAATAATTATATATTTTGCCTTTCCGAGCCACACGGCAGTATTAACTCCGTAATGAGCATAAGCCTTTCAGAGCCCCACGGCAGTGTGACTTTACCTCCTGAGGTTGCTGTTTAATAATATTTTCTGCAATTATGCTACATTTGCAACTTTAAATCGTTTTCAACTTGAAAATCATATTAAATAACAACAACATGAAAAAAGTTTTTCTCGCTTTTCTGATGGTTTTTGCCCTCTCGGCAGGAACCCTGACAAAGGCAGCTCCCGACGAAGGTATGTGGCTGCCTATTTTTGTGGAACAGCTCAACTACGACGAAATGCAGGCTATGGGCCTGAATCTCTCTGCTGAGGATATCTACAGCATCAACAACTCTTCCTTAAAAGATGCTATCGTGAATTTCGGTAACTTCTGTACAGGCGAGATTGTTTCTCCCGAAGGTCTTATTCTTACAAACCACCACTGTGGTTATGAAGCTATCCAGTCGCACAGTACTATCGATCACGACTACCTTACCGATGGTTTCTGGGCTATGTCGAAAGAGGAAGAACTTCCCAATGAGGGCCTCTCTGCCACTTTCTTTGTCCGTATGGAAGACGTGACCAACGATGTTCTTGCTGATGTAACTGACGATATGAGTGAGTCGGACAGAAGTGCGGCTGTAAAAAAAGCCATTGAAAAAATTGAAACTGCAGGTGCCGAAGAAGGCCGTTATACTGCTGATGTTAAAGGTTTTTTCAACGGAAATGAATATTATCTCTTTATTTATGAAGTATATAATGATGTTCGTCTGGTTGGTGCTCCTCCCTCAGCAATTGGTAAATTTGGTGGTGATACCGACAACTGGATGTGGCCCCGTCACACCGGTGACTTCTCCATGTTCCGCGTTTATACTGCTCCTGACGGATCTCCGGCTGAATATGCTGAAGAAAATATTCCCATGAATGCAAAGCGTCACCTTAATGTATCCGTTAAGGGTGTTGAAGAGAATGACTTTGCCATGATCTGGGGTTACCCCGGAAGCACCGATCGTTATCGCACTTCATGGGGTATTGATCTTACCCTTAACCAGATTAACCCGGCTATTGATGCTATGGGTGATGTGGTTCTTTCCAACATGAAAGAAGGTATGAATATGAGCGATGAAGTTCGTATTATGTATGCTTCAAAATATGCACAGATTGCCAACCTCTGGAAAAACAAAAAAGGTGAAAGTCGTGGTCTTAAACGCCTGAAAGTGTATGACAAGAAAAAGGCTATAGAAGATGATTTTGCCAAATGGGTTGCTGCAAATCCTGACAAACAGGATAAATATGGTAATGTATTAAATGATTTTGAAGAGGCGTATGATGCTATTGCTGATTCAGAAATTGAAGGCATTATGTGGAACCTTCAGCTGGGCCTATTTGGTTGTCAGGCATTTACTATCCCATTCCAGTTTAAAAAATTGGAGCAAATCCTTGGTCAGAAAATGAAAAAGGATGAACTCAATGCTGCTCTTGAGCCCATGAAGCAAATGGTTGAAGCAGTATATGCTGAATACGATCCTTCTACTGAAAAGCTTATATGGACAAATGTTTTGAAAAAACTTCAAAAAACGCTTCCTGCAGAAAAAATGCCTGATATCTATACTTTTATTGATGAAAAATATAAAGGTGATATTGATGCTTTTGCTGATGACGTTTTTGAAAAATCTATTTATGCCAGTAAAGAGAATATGCTTGCTTTTATGGCGAAGCCGAAGCTGAAGAAAATGGAGAAAGACCTCTCTGCCAAGGTTACCAATTCGCTTTATGGTATGGTAATGCAGATGCAGGCGTCCAATAATGCCGAAGTTGATGCTCAGCTGAAAAAAGCTCAGCGCCTCTTTGTTGCCGGTCTGCGTGAAATGAATCCTGAAAAAGCTTATTACCCGGATGCTAACTTTACCATGAGATTAACCTACGGTCGTGTGCTTGATTATTATCCTGCTGATGCAGTGCATTACGATTACGTTACAACGCTTTTTGGTGTTATGGAGAAGGAAGACCCCACCAATGACGAATTTATCGTTCCTGCACGCTTGAAAGAGCTCTATGAAGCAAAAGATTATGGTCGTTATGCTGATAAAAATGGTGGAATGACGGTTTGCTTCCTCACAGATAATGATATTACCGGCGGTAACTCCGGAAGTCCTGTTATAAATGGTGACGGTGAACTTATCGGTATTGCCTTTGATGGCAACTGGGAAGCCATGAGTGGCGATATCGCCTTTGAACCGGAACTCCAGCGTACCATCAGCGTGGATATCCGTTACGTCCTTTTTGTAATTGATAAATATGCCGGTGCCGGTCACCTGGTTGATGAAATGACTGTTGTGGAATAGTACACCGCAGAGATAAAGACTTTATAAAAGGTACGGAGAAATTTATCTTTCTTCGTGCTTTTTTTTATCTCCCGATATAAGAATTCGTTGTTTTGTGGATCCAACAATCAATATTCAAACTTCAGTATTTTGCATTTTTTATTAATATAGAATATTAAAATTTAAATATAGAATATTGATTTATTTTTTTGTCCTGTGTTATAAGAATACTGCATAAAAAAACTGCGGGGCAGTTATTCCCCGCAGCCTATCACTCAACCACTTTTCTCTCTTCCTTTTATTCTAAATATTTTAATTAAAGATTTCTTCCAGCTTATTATGCAGATCTTCACCGCGAAGGTTCCATGCAAGAATAATACCGTTTTCATCCATTAAAAAACTGCTTGGAATACTGCGGATACCATAAAGTTTTCCTGCTGCATTGTCCCAGTAGCTTAGATCTGAAACATGATGCCAGGTAAGGTTGTCTTCTTTTATGGCCTCAAGCCATTTTCCATGGTCTCTGTCGAATGAAACGCCAACAATATCAAATCCTTGTTTATGATATTTTTTGTACGCTTCAACAACATTGGGGTTCTCGGCACGGCACGGTGAGCACCATGATGCCCAGAAATCCACCAGCGTTACCTTGCCGGTCATTTCCGACAGCGCCACCATATTTCCTTTGGTATCTTCCATTGAGAAATCAATAAATGGCTGCCCGGGAGCAATGCTGTTGAGTAAATCAATGCGCTCTTTTACATGCTGTGCATACTCCGAACGTTTTACTTCTTCGCTCATTGTACCATATACCGGCTCCATATCTTCCAGCTCAAACATGTACGAATATCGCCACATAAGAAAGGATGACACTACTGCATTGGTATTGTTTTTTATAAATGCCAGTGTGGCATCATTCTGCTCTTTATCAATGGCATCAAGCTCCTTTTCAAATGTCAGTGCAAGATCTTCATTACCTTCTTTTTTTGCTTGTTTGTATTTATCATATACAGCATAAAGTCGGGTATTGATTTCATTATCTTTTGTTTTATACGATGTGTACAGGTCATTGTTTTTGGTTCCGGCCACAACGATTTCATTCATCTCTTCACCATTACTATTTACAGTTATGTTACCGGGTTCAACAAAAAGATCCGTAAAAGGACGTGCAGGGTCTGTTGCAAGATATCGCATCTCCGGCATTTCTGTATTCAGACTAAAAGTAAATATACCGTTTTCAATTGCAGCGGTATCATAAACCAGAAAATCTCTTCCTTCACGCTCCATAAGGTATACCTCTGTGGCGTCAAGGCCTGCGATATTTCCTGTTATTTGTGTGTTGTTCTTTGGTTTCTGAGAACATGATGCCAGTACAATAGTGACAAGTGTTAGAAATAGAATTTTTTTCATATGTTTTATTGTTTGTATTTAATCAGACACAAAAAGGGGTGTATGGGTTCCTGTAAATGGTTGTATGTTATTAATTTGAATGAATTATTTCTTTTTATAATAAAACAAATATTGCGATAAATAGGAGAGCCCGAGGGTGAGTAAACCGCTAAGACAGGCCTGTAAAAGGGTATCAAAAAAGTGGTGGAACGAAAGTATTTCAAAATAAAACAGGAAAATATGATGTATCATTATCATAATAAAAGCATACAAAAAATACCATCGCGCACCCATATCAAAAAGTGTGGGACGCAAGCCGGGTTCTATCTCTTTATTGGATGCAATAGATCGCATGATTGCCGGCCTGATAAATGCTGCCAGAGTTGCTGCTGTGGCATGTAATCCGGGGGTTTGTGCGAATATATCAACACTAAGACCCATAAGAAAAGAACTCATAAGTCGAAGCCATCCCGGGGTATCAAATGGCAGCATTAGTATGAATATAACATATACCCATGCATTGACAAACCCACCAAGGTTTATATGGTTAAATACCAGTACCTGTGCTGCAACGAAAAGTGCAAACCTCATCAGCTGTATGAAAAATCGACCCCTCACCGGCTTGTCCTTTCATTTTGTTTCTCAAGATGCAGCAGTGAATCGATAGCACTGTTTTCTATAACATAAACATGATACAACCCATTGAAATTTTCTGCCAAACGGATGCGGATATTGTAAAAATGATCTCCTGTCTGATACGATACACTGTCAACAATGCCAATGGCAAGGTCACGGGGAAAGATATGACTGTATCCGCTTGTGAGCACCGTATCTCCTTTGATAACACTAATATGTGTGGGTATATCCAGGAGATTGGAATAGGAATAATCACTTCCATCCCAACTAATGCGGCCGATTTCCTCTGTGCCTTTCAGGCATGCGCTAATCTGGGTGTTGAGGTTTACCAGCGACAATGCACTGCTGTAATGTGATGAAACATGGGTGATGATACCTACTACTCCTTTAGATGAAATTACTCCCTGATCGGGTTTTATGCCTTCTTCCCTGCCCTTGTCGAGCATCATATAATTGTATTTCTTATTTACCGTATTACTTATAACCTGTGCTGGAATGTACTTGTATTGTCCCTCTGTGATACTATCGGGAAATGTGTATTCCGGCAAGGTATCCTGTTTCATTTCTATAAGTGCACGCAGCTGCGCATTTTCCTCTGCCAGCCGGATATTTGCTTCCCGCAGATTAAAATATTGTGTAATGGTATTCCCCATATCATTTACCCCTCCGGTAAATGCAGTGGTACTCTGCAGCAGGATACTTCTCTGATAGCTGTTATGAGAGAAATACATCCCTATGCCTGCACCCATAAGAATGATGAAAAGCAGCACAAGATTGTACCTTAACAGAAAGGCAAACAGGTTACGCATGTTGTTTTTTTATTCTGTTATTTGATAAGGAAAGTAAACTTATCAAAATTCTTCAATGCAATACCGGTTCCACGGGCAACAGCACGCAATGGATCCTCTGCCACATGAACAGGGAGTTTCGTTTTGTTGTGAATACGCTTATCGAGACCGCGAAGCATGGAACCACCTCCGGCAAGGTAAATGCCTGTTCGGTAAATATCTGCTGCCAGCTCGGGAGGTGTCATTTCCAGGGCATTGAGAACGGCAGTTTCCACTTTTGAGATGGATTTATCCAGCGCATGAGCAATTTCCCTGTAATTTACCATTACCTCTTTTGGAATCCCTGTCAGCATATCACGGCCATGAACGGCATAATCCTCCGGTGGGTTGTCGATATCTTCCTGTGCAGCACCGACTTCAATTTTAATACGCTCTGCTGTGCGCTCTCCAATGTTGATATTATGCTGTTTGCGCATGTACTCTTCAATGTCAAGGTTGAAATCATCGCCGGCAATACGGATAGATTTGTTGTTTACAATACCACCCAGTGCAATAACTGCGATTTCAGAGGTACCACCACCGATATCAATGATCATGTTTCCGGTAGGTTCCAGCACATCGATACCAATACCTATTGCTGCGGCCATAGGTTCGTGGATAAGCTTTACCTCACGTGCCCCGGCCTGTTCTGCCGAGTCTTTTACAGCGCGTTCTTCAACTTCTGTAATACCTGATGGAATACAAATAACCATTTTCAGGGCAGGGGGGAAGAGCGTTTTCTTGGGGTTAATCATCTTGATGAGCTCCCGGATCATATGCTCTGCAGCCTGGAAGTCGGCAATAACACCGTCGCGCAAAGGACGTATGGTTTTGATGTTTTCATGGGTCTTGCCATGCATCATCTGGGCCCTTTTACCTACGGCAATAATTTTCCCTGTCGAGCGCTCCTGAGCCACAATGGAGGGCTCATCAACAACTACTTTGTCGTTATATATGATAATCGTATTCGCCGTTCCAAGGTCGATGGCGATTTCTTTTGTTAAAAATGAGAATATTCCCATAGCGTTTTTTTCTTAATGTTTAAAATGGCGTACGCCGGTGAAAACCATCGACATATCATGTTCGTTGCAATAATCGATGCTCAGCTGGTCGCGAATCGATCCGCCGGGCTGAATAACAGTGCGTATGCCTGCTTTGTAGGCCTCTTCCACGTTGTCGGGGAATGGAAAAAAGGCGTCGGATGCCATTACTGCTCCCGCAAGATCCAGGTTAAAGGCTTTGGCTTTGGCTATGGCCTGCTTCAAGGCATCGATGCGTGAGGTCTGACCCGTTCCACTGCCAATAAGCTGCTTGTTGTTTACAAGTACGATTGCATTGCTTTTGGTATGCTTTACAAGCTTGTTGGCAAAAATAATATCCTCCTTCTCGCGTGCGTCCGGCTTACGTCCGGTAACATAAGTAAACTGCTCTTCCGTTTCCGTCGACAGATCCCTGTCCTGAACTATATACCCGTTAAGAGCTGTCTTTATCAGGTGGGGGGAGAAGTGATAGTTTTTCTTTTTCAGAATAATGCGGTTCTTCTTCGATTTCAACACCTGCAGTGCCTGATCATCATAGCCTGGAGCAAGGATTACCTCAAAGAACAGTTTATTGATTTCCTCCGAAGTGGCAAAGTCAATCGTTCTGTTCGTAATAAAAACCCCGCCATATGCCGATACAGGGTCGCCGGCAAGAGCTTCCGTATAGGCCGTTAAAAGCTCAGGGCGAGAGGCACATCCACAGGCATTGGTGTGCTTCAGAATGGCAAATGTGGGATCTTCAAAATCCATAATCAGCGATATGGCCGCTTCAATATCTACCAGGTTATTGTACGACAATGCTTTGCCATGTAGCTGGTTGAAGACATCCTGCTGATCGCCGTAAAACTTCCCTGCCTGATGTGGATTCTCTCCATATCGTAAAGTAATGCTTTGTGGCTCACTGATTTTTAATGCCTTTTCTGTCTCCTCCTGGCTAAAATAGTTATATATTGCTGTATCGTAGTGAGAACTGATGTTAAAAGCATATCCGGCAAAACGTTTCCGGTCGTCCTGCGACATAAATCCTTTATTCGCTTCAAGTAGTTCTGAAAATTCTGTATAAAAATCCATTGAGGGAACAACAAGAACATCTTTGTAGTTTTTTGCCGCTGCGCGAATTAATGAAATACCCCCAATATCGATCTTTTCAATGATGTCAGCTTCGTTGTCTGTTTCTGCTACCGTTTTTTCAAATGGATATAAATCAACAATCACCAAATCGTAATTGGGAATTTCATACTGGGCTGTCTGGTACTTATCTTCCTGATTATCACGACGTGAAAGGATTCCTCCGAACACTTTTGGATGTAATGTTTTTACTCTGCCACCTAAAATCGAGGGATAACCCGTAACGGATTCTACTGATATTGCGTCTATCCCCATACGGGTGATATGTTCAAATGTTCCTCCTGTGCTATAAATTTGTATTTTTAACGCATTAAGTAAACGAACAATAGATTCCAGATTATCTTTATGATAAACGGAAATAAGTGCTGATTTTATTTGCTTCACAGATCCTGTTGTTATGTTATCAAATAGCTGTTTTGAAATATGCAATTTTATTAAAAATCAAAGGAATATACAACCTGTGATTTTGATCTTTTTAATAATTTTATTCCGGTGATAATTAACTGATTTATTATGCTTTTACTTCGATTGCTTAAAGAGAGTTTCATTTTTGCCATAAATTCTGTAATTGTTAATAAAATCCGTACGCTGTTATCTCTCCTGGGTATCACCATTGGCATTTTTAGTATTATCTCGGTATTAACAGTTTTTAATTCTCTTGAAAGCAGCATTAAAGAGAGTTTTGAGGAACTTGGTAATGATGTTGTTTTTGTTACGAAATGGCCTGTTGTGGGAAGCCCGAATACTCCATGGTGGAAATATTGGAACCGACCTCAGCCCACAGTGAAAGAGCTAAAAGAAATCCAGAAAAGAAGTGCTGCTTCTGAAGCGGCTGCTGCATTTTTCTCCTTTAGCAGAAATATTAAATATCGGAATACTACTATCGAAGGGGTCTCAATTCTCGCTGCCACTTATCAATACGACAAAGTTATCTTTTTTGAACTCGCCGATGGCAGATATTTTACTCCCGTGGAATCCAATGCCGGACGTAATGTTGCGATTATTGGAAGTGAAATAGCAAATAACCTGTTTAGCTTTGGTGACCCCCTGGGTAAAGAAATTAAAATCAATGGTAAGAAATGTACTGTTATTGGTGTTTTTAAAAAGCAGGGAAACAGTAGTATGGGCAATTCAACGGATGATGTTGTTATGGTTCCCCTGCCTTTTGGACGCACCTTTGTGTCATCTCGAAATGTGAATATGACCCTTGCTGTAAAAGCGGCTGAAAATGTCTCCAATGACGTGTTGAAAGATGAAATTACCGGTATCCTGCGCTCTGCACGTAGCCTGAAAACAAGTGAAGAAAATGATTTTGATGTAAATGAAATTTCTGTGGTGACCAATTACCTGGATCAGATTTTCGGGGTTATCAGTATTGTGGGTTGGATTATTGGGGGTTTCTCGCTGCTTGTGGGTGGTTTTGGAATTGCAAATATCATGTTTGTTTCTGTACGTGAACGTACCAGTCAGATTGGCATTCAAAAAGCTTTGGGTGCGAAAAATTATTTTATACTAACACAGTTTTTGTTTGAATCCGTTTTTCTCTCACTGTTTGGTGGTATTCTGGGCCTGCTCATGGTCTTTTCCGGGATACTTATTGCCAGGCAAAATATAGAGTTTAACATCTTTTTGTCTTCGGCAAATATCACGTTGGGTTTATCCGTTTCTGTAATCATCGGATTACTTGCCGGTGTCATTCCTGCATATAATGCTTCTCGTCTCGATCCTGTGGATGCTATGAGGGCCACAGCATAAATTTCTTGTATCCTGAGGGTAACATTTGGGTACTTTTCGTATAAAGAAAAAAAATAATTGCTTTGTTAAGGCTTCGTATTAAAGCGTTTACAAATTAAAAAGTTTTTAATATGGCCTTAGGCATGATTTTTATGGAGGTTTTTTTATCTTTACAATTCCTTAAACTATCTTATGCTAAAACGTTGGGTAATAAAAGAATATGGTGAAAATGAGGCTGTTACCAAGCTATCAAAGGAGCTTGGTGTCGATCCTGTTCTTGCAAATCTGTTGGTTCAGCGTGGGATAACCAATTTTGAAACTGCCAAACGATTCTTCCGTCCGGAACTATCACATCTGCACGATCCATTCCTTATGAAAGATATGGATTTAGCTATTGAAAGAATTCATAAAGCTTTAAAATCCAAAGAGAAAATTCTCGTCTATGGTGATTATGATGTTGATGGAACCACTGCCGTGGCTTTGGTGTACAGCTTTTTTAAGGATTTGAATGCCAATATCGATTTTTATATCCCTGATCGTTATGCTGAAGGTTATGGCGTGTCCTATCAGGGTATTGATTATGCATGTGAAAATAAATACAGCCTTGTAATAGCTCTTGACTGTGGTATAAAAGCCATTGAGAAAATCGATTATGCACAACAGTTTGGTATTGATTTTATTATTGGTGACCATCATCGCCCCGGCGATTCATTGCCCAATGCTGTAGCTGTTCTTGATGCCAAACGTGCCGACTGCCAGTACCCGTATAAAGAACTTTCCGGGTGTGGTGTGGGTTTTAAGCTTGTCCAGGCATATCTACAACAATATGATATGCCTTTTGAATTAATACACCCTTACCTCGATCTGGTTGTAGTAAGTATCGCCTCCGATATTGTGCCCATTACCGGTGAAAACCGTATCCTTGCCTATTATGGGCTGAAAAAAATGAATACCAATCCCCGGGCAGGGCTCGAAGCAATTCTGCAGGTGTCGCATATTACACGTAAACCCGTTTGTGATATTAAAGAAGACGGCTGTATCTTTACCCGTGAACTGTCAGTTTCAGACCTGGTTTTCGTTGTTGGCCCCAGAATCAATGCTGCAGGGCGCCTGGAATCAGGGCGTAACTCCGTGGAACTTCTCATTAGCGAAAGCTATTCCGATGCCATGACCCTCGCTTCACAGATTAACGATATTAATAACGAACGCCGTCATCTCGATAACCATGCCACTACGGAAGCCCTGGAAATGATCGAGAATGATGAACTCTACGATACACGTAAAACAACCGTTGTATATAACCCCGAATGGCATAAGGGTGTCGTGGGTATTGTCGCTTCCCGCCTTACGGATAATTATTACCGCCCTACGGTTGTCCTTACAAAAAGTAATGGCCTTATTACAGGGTCTGCCCGCTCAGTAAAGAATTTTGACGTCTATGATGCTATTGATGCCTGCAGCGATCTGCTGGAACATTTCGGCGGGCATACTTATGCCGCAGGGCTCTCCATGAAAGAAGAGAACCTGGAGGCTTTTACCAAAAAATTTAACCGTATCGTAGAAGAATCAATCGAAAATTCTATGCTTGTGCCAGAGATAGAGGTGGATATGGAAATCAGGCTGAGCACCATTAACTCCAGGTTCTATCGAATACTCAAGCAGTTTGCCCCCTTTGGCCCCGGAAATATGGCCCCTGTGTTCCTTACCAACGGCCTTATCGACAGCGGCCTTGTTAGGTTGGTAGGAAAAAATGAAGACCCACTGAGAAATCATCTAAAGCTTAATGTCGTCCACCCGGATGAATCATCCTATCCGATACCGGCAATTGCGTTCCAGCAAGGAGAATATTTTGCTAAAATCGCTGATGGACAGCTTTTCAGTATTGTTTATCATGTGGAACAAAACGAGTGGAACGGAAATGTTACCCTCCAGCTTAATGTAAAGGATATTAAAGTTATTCCTTAGGTGTTAAAAGTCTCCTCAACCTTTTCTTCCAGCTTTTCACGCTCTTTTTTGAAATCAGGCATCTCAAAGTCCTCATCATCAATTATATCTTCAACTTCATTCACAATATCATTTAGATACGGGTAACAAAAGCTCTCATCTTTGACATCATCACTTATGAGCCCTTTTTTCATATCAAAACTATTAAAAACATATACCACAATTGCCAGTAGTACTATCGCTTTTGCTGCACCAAAAGCAAGCCCGAGGATTTTATCTATTGCTCCCAGAGCAACAGCCTGAAAAACACTTTTCAGTAATTTGCCCAGTAAATTTACCACCACTACTACTACAATAAAGGTGACTATAAATGCAATGATATTCAGGTGTTCTGAGTTCCAGTTAAACGTATCATGCAGGAAATCTTCAGCGACATAGGAAAACTCCAGCGAGGCCCAGATGCCAAGAATCAAGGCTGCCAGGGTAAAGACTTCCATGATAAGTCCGTTTTTTAACCCCTGCCATGCAAAGAATACTACAGGAATAAGAATGAGGATGTCGAGCCAGTTCATAGATTTGGATTTTGATTATTTTTTTTGAATTTGTTTTCTGATTCTTCGTGTCAGTGCTGTGGAGAATATAAAATCATTGAGCTCCTCAGTGCCTTCGTGCAGGATTTGCTCCTTGTTCCCGCGCCAGTTTATTTTTCCTTCATGAATATAAACAATATGCTCACCCATCTGTAGTACTGAGTTCATATCGTGGGTGTTAACCACTGTGGTGATATTATATTCCTCGGTTATTTCTTTTATGAGATGATCAATGACATCGGCCGTTTTTGGATCCAGGCCCGAGTTGGGTTCATCGCAGAAGAGGTATTTTGGATTTGGAGCAATCGCACGGGCAATGGCAACGCGTTTTATCATCCCACCGCTCAGCTCTGAAGGCATCAGTGTATTGGCATTCTCCAGGTTTACCCTGTCGAGGCATTCGTTTACCCTGTGAAGCCTTTCTTCATACGACATTTCAGTGAACATGGTCAGCGGAAACATCACGTTTTGCTCCACATTCATGCTGTCGAACAATGCACCTCCCTGAAAAAGCATGCCTATCTCCCTGCGAAGTGCGTTTTTATTCTTGTCATTCATGGCAATGAAATCCCTGTCATCGAAAAGAATACTGCCTTTGTCAGGCTCGTGAAGCCCCACAAGGATTTTCATTAGCACGGTTTTTCCTGATCCGCTTTTTCCAATGATCAGGTTTGTATTTCCGGGCCTGAACTGCACGCAGATATCTTCAAGAACTGTTTTATCCCGAAAGGTTTTATATATGTTGCAGGCTTTGATCATGTGAGAAGAAGTTGTGTGAGTATAAGGTTGGCAATAATAATCATTATGCTGCTGCTAACAACAGCACGGGTGGATGATTTCCCCACTTCCAGAGCTCCACCCTCTGTTTTATAGCCGTAAAAGCCGCTGATTGTTGTGATCAAAAAGGCAAAAACAACGGTTTTTAACAAGGCATATACTATATCATAACTTGAATAATCGAGGTATACGCCGGTCATAAAATCGTGTGTGCTAACAAGGTTGGTCATGATCATGGCCAGCCAGCCGCCAATAGTACCCACAAAGATGCTGAAGATAACCAATACCGGGTTGACAATTAATGATGCTGCAATTTTTGGTAACACCAGATGGCTTGCAGGGTTAATACCCATAACACTCAGCGCATCAATTTGCTCGGTAACCTTCATGGTACCAATTTCTGAAGCAATATTGCTTCCCGCTTTACCTGCCAGTATTAACGCTATAATGGTAGGGGAGAACTCCAAAATCATCGACTGGCGGGTGGAATATCCTACCAGGTAGTTGGGAATAAGAGGGTTGTCGGTGTTATAGGCTACCTGCAAAGCAACAACAGCTCCCATAAATACCGATATGATAACTACAATGCCGATCGAATCAAGACCCAGGCTTTCCATTTCATGATAAAAACTGGTACGGAATACTTTTCGCTTTGCCGGCCGGTGAAAAACCTTGCCCAAAAATTCAAGATACTGCCCAAGATTTAGTAATAATCCCATGAATATAATATTTTTGCTAAGGTAACGATTATTTAAGAAAAGACCTGTGTCTTCTTAAAACATCCCTATTATGAAAAAGTACTTTTCTTCTGCCGTAGTGAGCCCTGCAGGAATTATCCTGTTGCTGCTGTTCCCGGTATTTGTTTTTACCTCCTGCCATACCTCTCGGCGAACACCATCACGTAAGTTTAGAAAAAAGAAAGACTGTGGATGTGGTACCTGGTCAGCAGTACCGCAACAATCCATATACTATGTTGTTAATGATACGGATGACTGATATTCAGCAGGTTTATTTTTCTGTTATCAAAAAGCGTTTATTTTTGCACTTTATTAGATTTTAATAGCTTTTTTACCCATAAACTCATACAATATGAATCAAAACTATTACGGTGTTATCATGGCAGGTGGCGTAGGAACCCGCTTTTGGCCCATGAGCCGTACTGAACATCCAAAACAATTCATCGATATTCTGAACACCGGATCAACATTAATACAACAAACCTTTAACCGTCTGACACGAGTTATACCGCCGGAGAATATCTTTGTTGTTACCAGTAAGCTTTATTGTAAAACAGTGAAACAACAACTGCCGGAAATGCTTGAAGAGCATATTTTATGTGAACCTATGCGACGAAATACAGCTCCTTGTATAGCTTATGCCATGCATAAAATCAGAACCCGTAACCCCAATGCATGTATGGTCGTGGCTCCTTCCGATCATATTATTCTTAAGGAAGATGTTTTTGAAACCATTATAACCAATGCTTTAAAGGCAGCAGAAAATAATGACTGGCTTCTGACTCTTGGAATTCAACCCAGCCGACCGGATACGGGTTATGGTTATATTCAGTTTGATGAAACCGATACTTATGTCGAAAATAATCAGATCTGTAAGGTAAAGACATTTACTGAAAAACCTGAATTGGAACTTGCCAGAACATTTCTTGCCAGTGGAGACTTTTTGTGGAATTCAGGCATCTTCATCTGGTCACTGAAAGCAATCCTTGCCGCTTTCGAAGAGTTTCAGCCTGAGATCTCTCAAATTCTGGCTGCAGGTGCTGATATGTATTATACTTCTGATGAACAAAATTTTATCGATAATGCCTTTCCTACGTGCAAGTCTATTTCCATTGATTACGGTGTAATGGAGAAAGCCTCCAATGTTTATGTGCATATTGCCGATTTTGGATGGAGCGACCTGGGAACATGGGGCTCCTTATATGATAACCTTCCTAAAGATGTGGATAACAATGCCATCGTAGGAAATAATGTCCTGACTTTTGAAACTACCGGCTCGGTTATCAATATGCCAAAAGATAAACTCGTTGTTGTCCAGGGATTTGATGATGCCATTATTGTTGAAAAAGACGGTATTCTGTTGATTAGTAAAAAAGACGATGAACAGAAGTTGCGCACCATCGTTGATGAAGTTAAAAAACAAAAAGGCGATTCATTTGTATAATGTTTCTTCTGAAACAAAACAATGTGAATGTCGTTTATATTTCTGAAATTATAATTATTAAAATAAGATTATGAAAATGAGAAAGTTACTACTATTGGTTACCGGGCTGTTTTTACTTTTCAGCCCTATGGCAAAAGCGGATGAAGGCATGTGGCTGCCACTGTTCGTTGAGCGCCTGAATTATGTGGATATGCAGGAAATGGGTCTGCAGCTTACAGCAGAAGAAATTTACAGCATTAATAACTCCAGCCTGAAGGATGCTATTATAATTTTCGGTGGCGGATGTACCGGAGAGATCGTTTCCGATAAAGGTCTGATTTTTACAAACCACCATTGTGGTTATGGCTATATTCAGGCTCACAGTACTGTTGACCATGATTATCTTACCGATGGTTTCTGGGCACGCAGCCTCGACGAAGAGCTTCCCAATGAGGATATCAAAGCTTCTTTCCTGGTGCGTATCGAAGATGTTACGGAACGTGTACTTGCTACTGTAACCGATGAAATGTCGGAACCGGAACGCGCAGAAGCAATCGCTGCCATGAGCAAGGAGATTCAGATTGAAGCTACTGCCGACACCCACTATCAGGCAGAGGTAAAAGGCTTTTTCCATGGTAATGAGTATTATCTTTTTGTTTATGAAGTTTATACGGATGTTCGCCTGGTAGGAACTCCTCCCAGCAGCATTGGTAAATATGGTGCTGATACTGATAACTGGATGTGGCCCCGCCATACCGGTGACTTTTCTATCTTCCGTGTTTATGCTGATGAAGAAAATAATCCTGCTGCCTATTCAGAGGATAATGTACCTATGAAACCCCGTCATCATTTACCTGTAAGCATAAAGGGTGTTAAAAAAGATGATTTTGCCATGATAATGGGTTATCCGGGTGGTACAGAGCGTTTCTTAACTTCCTATGGCGTAAAGTATGCCATTGATGTTAACAACCCTTCTATTGTTACTATTCGTCGTAAAAAACTCGATATCATGCGTGAAGATATGGATGCTTCAGATGCTGTACGCATTCAGTATGCGTCTAAATATGCCCGTACTGCTAACTACTGGAAGTACTTTATCGGTCAAACCAAAGGCCTCAAACGTCTTGATGTTTATGGTACAAAACTGGCATTGGAAAATGATTTCCGCAACTGGCTGGAAGCAAATCCGGAGATGAATGAAAAATATGGCGAGGCTTTACCGTCATTGGAAAAAGCATATGAACTGTCTGCAGACTTTAATCTGTGGAGAACCTATTTCTTTGAAGGTTTCTACAGAGGTCCTGAGATTTATTATTTCAGCCGTCAGTATGGCCGCCTGGCTCGCCTTCTGAACGATAAGGAAGCCGATCAGGAACAAATTAATCAATTGGTCGAGTCGCTGCGTGAGTCTGCTAAGGGTTATTTTAAGGATTATAATATGCCTACCGATCAGAAAATGACGGCTGCCATGCTGGAAATGATAGTTGATAAATTTCCTGCTGATATGCTGCCTGCTGAATTGGTGAAAATTAATGAGAAGTATAAAGGCGATTTTGCGAAATATGCAGAAAAGCTTTTTAGTAAATCGATTTTTGTTTCTGAAGCATCTGTAAATGCTTTTCTTGATAACCCAAAGGCAAAGAAGATCACCAAAGATCCTGCTTATGTTCTTATGGGAGATTTTTTGAATACCTACAGGGAAATGGCACAGAAATATAATGGATCTGATGAGCTTATGTCGCGCGGTAACCGCCTTTTTGTTGCTGGTTTACGGGAAATGCAACCCAATAAAAAATTCTATCCTGATGCCAATTTTACCATGCGTTTAACCTATGGCTCTGTACAGGATTACCAGGGTGCCGATGCTGTTCATTATCACTATCTTACAACACTTGATGGTGTAATGGAAAAAGAAGACCCCAATAACTGGGAATTTGTAGTCCATCCTAAGCTCAAAGAACTTTGGGAAAATAAAGATTATGGTCGTTATGGTGAAAATGGTGTGCTCTATACCTGTTTCCTTACTACCAACGATATTACCGGTGGTAACTCAGGAAGCCCTGTTATTAACGGTAATGGCGAGCTTATTGGCCTTGCCTTTGATGGCAACTGGGAAGCTATGAGCGGCGACATCGCCTTTGAACCGGAGCTCCAGCGTACCATCTGTGTTGATGCACGTTATGTTTTGTTTATTATTGATAAGTTTGCTAACTGTCAGCACATCATGAATGAGTTGACTGTTGTGGAGTAAAGTACTCTTTATCAAGACCTGACAGGTTTTAGAAACCTGTCAGGTCTCACATGTAAAACCTGTCAGGTATCTGTCAGATATAGCAAAAGACCCGTCTGGTTTATCATTCCAGACGGGTCTTTTACTTTATTAAAATAAGTTTTATCTCGACATCCAGGAGTAGTTATACAATCCTTCCATCAGGCGTTCTGTTTTAGCCTCCGGCGACATCTTCTGGTACTCTTCACGCGCCTTGCGGTATTCCTCTTCTTCAATACGCTTTTGCTCGGCATAACGCTCTTCTATGCGGTCCATAAGAAATGGTTTTGCTACTGCCGGGAATAGAGCAAGTAAGAGTTCCTCTTTTTCATCCTTTGCCAGTCGCTCGAAGCCGTAATCTTTTAATATGGGATTTTCAGGCTCTTTGTATTCACTGTCGCTGTATGCTTTTTCCTCAGGGTCTCCGGTGATTTTTTCTCTGAATTCCGGATCAATAGCAATAGGTGTTTTTCCATACTTTCCCATCACAAGGTTTACAAACTGCACGGATGTATTGGTGTAGGGTACATCTTTGTTGTTGAGGTCAACGACATAGTTAACTGCCTGAACACCCACGATCTGGCTGGTTGGTGTTACCAGTGGCGGGCAACCGGCATCCAAACGAACAACAGGAACATATTCCAGCACCTTGTTGAGAAGATGATCCTGGTTTACCGCTTTAAGCTGTGCCAGCATATTGGTGTACATACCTCCCGGTATCTCGGCATTTTTTACGTTTTCGTTGGGCTGTGGAAAGTTGAAGTAGTCCTCGATTTTCCGTGTTGTAGCAAGTAGTTCCGCTTCACTGTCCGCTTTCGCTAATTCAATAGCCTTGTCGAAGAGTTTATCAATTTCTGCAGGAATCTGTGGCTTTGAAATATCAAATTCAATAGGGAATTGCTTGTAGCTGTCGACCTCGGCAAGCTCTTCACGGATCGATTTCAGCTCGTTATTGATATCTCTTGCTTTTTCAAGGTTAACACCGGTTTCAATACCCAGTTTGTTACAAAAAATCTGAATCACCTCAAATGACGGTGCTGCGGGTCCACCGGCAAAGTTCATCAGTGCTGTATCCAGAATATCTACACCGTTTATGATGGCCATCAGCGAGCTGGCAAGTCCGTAGCCGGGTGTACAGTGTGTATGGAAATCAACAGGTATGGAAAGCTCGTTTTTGAGTTTACGAATCAGTTTACCCGTTTTTGAAGGCGGTATAAGCCCTGCCATATCCTTAATGGTAATCATATCGGCACCAAGCGCTTCCAGCTCTTTGGCTTTTTGTGTGAAGTAATCCAGGGTAAAGATCTCTCCGGGTAGCCTCTTACCTTTCAGCAGCGATTTGATGCGTTGCTTACGGGTGTATTTTGGATCCACAGTGTAGCATACGGCACAGTCGGCAAGACCTTTATTGTCGTGTACTATCCTGATGGTTGACTTCATGTTGTCAACATCATTAAGGGCATCGAAAATACGCATGATATCAATACCTGTTTCTATGGCATTACGGTTGAAACCTTCAATGACCTTTTCAGGGTAGGGGTTATACCCAAAAAGATTGCGGCCTCTTGAGAGGGCTGTGAGTTTGCTGCTGTCACCTACTGCATCCTTAATGCTTTGCAGACGGTCCCAGGGGCTCTCTTTTAGATAGCGCATTACTGAATCAGGAACTGCACCGCCCCATACTTCCATGGCATAAAAACCTGCATTATTATACATCGGCAGCACCCTGTCGACCTGGGCCTGCTTCATACGTGTGGCAAAAAGGCTCTGCTGGCCGTCACGTAATGTTAAATCTCTGATCTTTAGCTCCTTTTTCATATTTCTTTCTTTTAAAAGGAAAAATTTACCGCTCCATACATTTCCATTTCTCTCTCAATGCGGCTCTTTATCATAAACCAACTCATACAAAAGTTGTTTATTCTCTGCAAGATTACTAATATTTTCCAAATATGCATACCTTAACAATAGATTATTGAACGACTCCTGTTTTTTTTCGTCCATGCATCTTTTATTTCCTTCATTTTATGTTTTCTTTTTTCATAATATGGCTGTTGGAGCCTTCGCACACTTGTTCGCTGATAACGCGTTATTTGTGTACATTTGCATTTGATAAAATAGGTTTATTCATATCGTATGACAGATAATTATTCCATTATAGAACAAAAGCTGCTTCGTTTTATCCGAAAATATTATTTAAATCGGTTAATACGTGGGCTTTTATATACAGTTTTATCCACTGTTCTTTTATTGCTTGTTCTTTTTACTGCAGAAAACCGTCTTTGGATGGGTATTACCGCCCGGACTGTGTTTTTTTGGGCTGTAATTGTAATTCTTGTTGCCATCATTGCCATTTTTATCATTGGCCCGGTATTGAAATTATTCCGCTTAAGTAAAGGTTTGTCCGAACGTGACGCAGCTTTACTTATAGGAAAGCATTTCCCTGAGGTAGATGATATGCTGCTTAATACACTTGAGTTAAAAGCGCTTCTCGACAGGGGAGAGGTAAGTACAGATCTTCTGGAAGCCTCCATCGCACAAAAGACCACCAACCTGAAACCTGTGCCATTTCAAAAGGCCGTCAATCTGCGAGCCAACCTGAAATATTTGCGCTTTGTTGTTCCTGCGGTGTTAGTGTTTTTGGGGTTATGGATCTTTTTGCCGTCATTTATTTCAGAACCAGCAGAGCGCCTTATTCATTATAGTCAGGAATATGAAAAACCGTTACCTTATCGGTTTGAAGTAATGAATACGACCTTAAAAACGGTTCAAAACAGCGATTTTGCGCTTCGTGTTGCTGTTTCCGGCGATATGCGCCCGGAAAATGTTTATGTGCTTTTAGGAGACGTAAAATACCGTCTTACGCCTTTATCCGACCAAACCTTCCTCTATCAGTTCCGAAATCTTAACAGAAATCAGGATTTTCGTATTACTGCCGGTGAAGTTACATCCAGTCGTTTTACCATCGAGGTTTTTCCAGCCCCCGTACTTACCGGTTTTCAGATCGAAACAGACTATCCGGCACACACAGGACTTCGAAACGAGGTTTTTGCCAACCTGGCGGATCTCTCTGTCCCGGAAGGTACACGTTTGACATGGAAATTTTTTACCCGCGACACAGATTCTTTGTTTCTTCTGTTTCCGGATACCTCAAGAAAATTTGCTACTATTTCAGCCAACACTGTGAAATACAGCCAACCGGTTTATAATGCGCTATCATTTAGTGCCGCTACTGCCAACAAGCATATAGCAGGAACTGACACCTTGCCGTTTAATGTTAATACAATAAAGGATAAATACCCACTTATTGAGGTTACAGAAAGTACTGATTCTGTTCTTGGTAAACGACTTTTTTTTAATGGCAGTATTAAGGATGATTATGGCTTTTCTTCATTACGGTTTTTTTACAAACATCTTTCAGGTAATGATACTACGGGAATATTATGGTCGGAAGAGGTTCCTCTTTCTAAAACTGTAGTACAGCAGGCATTCTTTTATGATTTTGATCTTCAGAATCTTATGTTGATCCCCGGAGATAAAGTTGTTTATTATTTTGAAGTTTGTGATAATGATGGGATTAATGGTTTTAAATGTACTGCTACAGCGCAGTATCAATATGAGGCTCCCACTTTTGAAGAAATTGAACAACTTGCTGAGAGTACCGAAGATGACCTTATTGATAAAATGGATCAGGCATTAAGTGAAACGCAGAATATCCGGAAAGAAATTGAAGAGCTCACACGTAAAATGCTCGAAAACCAGGAAGTTACCTGGGAGGAAAAGGAGAAGTTTAAAGAACTGATGGAACGGCAGGAAAACCTTGAGGATAATATGCAGAACCTCATGGAAGAGAATGAAATGATGAACATTCAGGAATCTGAATATAAGGACTTTGACCCCGAAATTCTGGAAAAGCAACAGCAGCTTGAAGAACTGTTTCAGGAGCTTATGTCAGAGGAAATGAAGGAAATGTTTGAAGAGATGCAAAAACTCATGGAGGAGATGGACAAAAACAAAATGGGGGAGATGCTTGAAGAAATGGAAATGAGCAATGATGAGCTTGAGCAACAGCTTGACAGAACTCTGGAAATGTTTAAAAAGCTGGAAGTTGAAAAGGATATTAATGATTATGCCGACCAACTGGAAAAACTTGCTGAAGAGCAAATGGAAAACGCTGAGAATACTTCCGAAAGCAATGATCAGAATCTGCAAAAGGCTTTGGATAAGCAGGAGGAGCTAACAAAGCAATTCGAGAAGCTTGCGGAGAAAATGGATCAGATAATGGAAAAAAATGATGCCCTTGAGCAGCCATTCCCCATCGACGACCCTGCTTCCGATGAAGAACAGGTAAAAAGTGATCAGCAGCAGAGTATGCAGCAAATGCAAGACGGACAAAAACAGAAATCATCTCAGTCGCAGAAAAATGCAGCAAATAAAATGCAGCAAATGGCAGAAAGTATGATGAATATGATGGCCGGAATGCAGATGCAGCAGCTTGCCGAAGATATGAATTCGCTGCGCCAGCTTCTTGAAAACCTTGTACAACTCTCCTTTATGCAGGAAGATCTGATCTCTTCATTAAACGTTATGAAACGGAATGATCCGCAGTATATTGACCTCATCCGTGATCAGCATACCATTCGAACAGATCTTGAATTGGTCAAAGACAGCCTCCAGGCGCTGGGTAAACGACAAATGGCTATAAAACCCTTTATCACAGAGAAAATCAATGACCTAAACAGGCATGTTGAAAGCGCTATAGAGAACCTTACCGAGTACCGTACAGCCAATAGTCTTAAAGAGCAACAATACAGCATGACCGCCATAAATGATCTGGCATTATTACTTGCGGAGGCCATGGATCAGATGCAGAATCAGATGCAATCGATGCAAAGTGGAGGACAGGGCAACTCTACCTGTCCTTCGCCGGGTGGCGATGGTCAGATGGATGTTTCTACCATGAGGCAGCTTCAGGAGCAGCTCAGTAAACAGCTTGAAGAGATGAAAAAGGGTATGAAACCCGGTGGGCAGCAGCAGGGAGGTATGAGCGAACAACTTGCCAGAGCAGCAGCACAGCAAATGGCCATTCGAAGGCAGCTACAGCAAATGGCTGATAAAATGATGGAGGAGTCGGGTCAGGTTTCAGGTAATATGAAACAGATCTTAAAAGATATGGAACAAAATGAAACCGATATTGTAAATAAGCGTATAACCCAAACTACTATAAACCGGCAAAAGGATATTGTTACCCGTTTGCTTCAGAGTGAGCGTGCTGAACAACAGCGTGAAAAAGATGATCAACGGAAATCTGATGAAGCAAAAAATCAAAAATACAGTAACCCTGATGCTCTTTTACAGTATAAGAAAGAGAAGGAAAAACAAGTGGAAATGTTGAAGACGGTGCCGCCTTCTTTAAATCCATTTTTCCGTGTCAAAGTAAATGATTATTTTTACCGTGTTAAAGGAGAGTAACATAGATGGCTACAATTCATAATTTATATCTTACGGATCAGGACAGCCTGAATAAAATAGAGCGATTTGCTGAGGATGTAAGTAACTATTATCACCTTGATGATACCTATTTCAGCAATGTTATTGTTTGTCTTGATACCTTGAAAACTTTTTGTGATGATCAATATAAAGAACAAAAGTGGGCACTGGATATAGAGGTTTTCAGTGACCGCAAGGGTTTGGTATTTTCTGTAAAAGACAAAGGAGATATACTTAATGCTGCCATGGTTCCTGAAGAGTTTACCGCTGAATTACTTGACAGCAAACCAGGGGAAATGCTTTTTACTTTGGGGTCGCTTACGGATTCTTTTACGGGGAATGCTGACGAAAATACGCTGGAACTTACTTTCAGTACGCACAGCATGCATAAAGATCTTGCCATCAAACGTGTTACCTTACTGCATGAGTATTTTAATCATCATGTAAAAGTGAGAAGTAATTGATTACAACAAATGAATTCAGAGGGAAGCATTAATTTTTTTAGTGAAGATATAACCTATATTTTGAAGAATAAACGGCTGATCCGGACCTGGCTCAGCCGTCTGTTTTTTGAGGAAAACAGGGGTTTTGTAGAGATTAACTATATTCTTTGCAGCGACAGGTATTTATACGATTTAAATGTGAAATACCTTGAACATGAGACGCTTACAGATACGATAACGTTTACATATAGTGCTGAAAATGAAGCAATTACAGGAGATGTGTTTATCTCATACGAGCGAGTAAAGGAGAATGCGAAGGGACTTAATGTAAAAGTTTTTGATGAACTTTTAAGGCTTTTGGCTCATGGTGCTTTACATTTGTGCGGTTATAATGATAAGACTCCGGATGAAAAAGTTATTATGACGAACAAGGAGGATTATTATTTGTTGCATTACAGCAAGTTAAGTGAATAGTTTCACGTGAAACATTTTTTGTGATGAATGATGTGTATGATGTAATTGTAGTAGGAGGGGGGCATGCCGGTTGTGAGGCTGCCGCTGCTGCTGCTAATATGGGGAGTAAAACACTTTTAGTGACTATGAACCGGAATACTGTCGCCCAAATGTCGTGTAACCCGGCAATGGGTGGCGTGGCAAAAGGCCAGATCGTTCGGGAAATTGATGCCCTCGGCGGCCTCTCAGGTATCGCCACCGATCATACAATGATACAATTCCGGATGCTTAATCGCTCCAAAGGTCCTGCCATGTGGAGCCCCAGAGCACAGTCCGACAGAAGCCTCTTTGTACTTAAATGGCGCCAGCTGTTGGAAGAAACTCCTAACCTCTTCTTTCGTGAAGATACCGTAACGGATATTATTGTCGATAAGGGTGTCGTTAAAGGTATTAAAACACTCCTCGGTGTCTCCTTTGCAGGGAAAAGCGTGATCCTTACCAATGGTACTTTCCTCAACGGTATTATCCATGTTGGTAGCAAACAACTTGGGGGTGGCCGTATTGGTGATGCAGCCTCTCTCGGCCTCACTGAGCGGCTCAATGCCCTTGGTTTTAACTCCCTGCGACTAAAAACCGGAACCCCTGTGCGTGTCGATGGCCGTACCATCGATTATAGTAAGCTTATTGAACAGTATGGCGATGATGAACCCGGGAAATTTAGCTATACCGATACCCCTGTCCTTAAAAATCAACGTTCATGCTTTATAGCTCATACCAATGACGATGTGCATAAGGAACTGGAAAAAGGGTTTCAGTTTTCACCCATGTTTCAGGGGAGAATAAAAGGCACCGGTCCGCGCTATTGTCCTTCCATAGAAGATAAACTCAACCGTTTTCCGGATAAAGACCAGCACCAGTTGTTTATTGAACCCGAAGGGTGGGATACTGTGGAGGTTTATGTGAACGGTTTTAGCAGCTCGCTGCCCGAGGATGTTCAGGTGAAGGCCATGCGCCGTATTCCGGGCTTTGAAAATGCACGTGTTTTCCGTCCCGGATACGCTATAGAATACGATTATTTTCCTCCTGTACAACTAAAATATACGCTGGAAACCCGCCTTGTTGAGAATTTGTATTTCGCAGGCCAGATCAATGGTACTACAGGCTATGAGGAAGCAGCCGGGCAAGGACTTATGGCTGGCATAAATGCCCATTTGAAACTCCGTGGTGAAGCTCCGTTTATTCTTAAACGCTCCGAAGCTTATATCGGGGTACTGATTGATGATTTGATTACTAAAGGAGTCGATGAACCATACAGAATGTTTACCAGCCGTGCCGAATACCGTATTTTATTGCGCCAGGATAATGCTGATTTGAGGCTTACTTCCATAGGTAATGAACTGGGATTGGCTTCAGATGAACGGTTGTTAAGGGTGCGTGAAAAGGAACAACGTATTGATGCGTTGATACGGTTTTTACGCGATAAAGGTATTCGTCCGGATGATATTAACCCGGTTTTGGAAGCAAATAATACATCACTTTTGCGCGAAAAACAACGTATGGCAACGCTGTTACTCCGCCCTCAGGTGTCGATAGAAGATTTAATGAAGGGTGATGTACGACTGAGAAATTTTATTGAACGGGAGATAAACAACGACCGTGAAGTTCTGGAAGAAGCTGAAATTTTAATCAAATACGAAGGTTATATTAATAAAGAGCAGGAGATGGTTGACAGGTTATCGAACATGGAAAACCTGCCATTGCGACCTGATTTTGATTATATGAAGCTTCAGAGCCTTTCGTATGAGGCCAGGGAAAAGCTTATGGCTGTTCGGCCG
Organism: uncultured Bacteroidales bacterium; assembly: GCA_964594665.1. GTDB lineage: Bacteria > Bacteroidota > Bacteroidia > Bacteroidales > BM520 > BM520. Next base: position 7,013 of record CAZQNY010000019.1, on the reverse strand, counting down.
GCAACTATCGGGCAGGCTTCCCGCATCAGTGGCGTGTCTCCTTCCGATATTGCTGTGTTGCTTGTTTATCTGGGTAAATAAATTTGATTATATTTTTTTGTTCCACGTGAAACGTTATTATGAAAACCTTGAATAACTGTCCTTTATGCCATTCCGAAAAAATTAACAGGCACCTTAATTTAAGGGACCACTTTTTGTCAAAAGAAAATTTTTCCATTTACCAGTGTGATGATTGTGGTTTTCGTTTTACCAGTCCTCGTCCGGAAACTGATGAGCTAGGCGGTTATTATAAGTCGGACGAATATATTGCCCACTCCAATACCAGAAAAGGATTGGTTGCCAATGTATATCAAATAGTACGAAACTTTACCATTCGCAGGAAGGTTAATCTTTTGTCGTCAGGACGTGCAGCCGGTCATATTTTAGACATTGGCTGTGCTACAGGTGAATTTTTACATGCCTTTGCTCAGAAAGGATGGATGACTACAGGTATTGAACCCGATGCTGATGCCGCTGAATATGCTGTAAAAAATTATGGACTGGAGATTCATGGAGAAAGCCAGATTGAAAAATTTGAGAACAATAGTTTTGATATTGTAACCATGTGGCATGTTCTTGAGCATGTAGAGGATTTCCATCAGCGTATTCAATCCATAAAACGTATTCTTAAGCCGGGAGGATTGTTGGTAATAGCTGTGCCAAACCCCGATTCATATGATGCTTCTGAATATGCTTCTTTTTGGGCTGCCTGGGATGTACCCCGGCATTTGTCGCATTTTTCTCAGAAAAATATCAATACCTTGTGTGATGTTCAAAATGGTTTTCATCATGTGAAAACAGTTCCCATGCTTTTTGATGCCTATTATGTGAGTATGCTGAGTGAAAAATACAAAGGAACAAATGCCGGATTTTTACATGGCCTTATATCCGGTCTCCGCTCGAATATCAGCGCATCAAAATCAGGAGAATACTCCAGTTTGACGTACATTTATAAAAAATAGGCCTTTACATCTTCGATTTTCATAAAAATGTAAAATAAGCGCTTTAGAGCGTTTTTTTGGGTTCTGTAGTATTGCGACCCGATTTTATCGTAAAATGCGCTTAAATTAAATATTTTTGTAACTTCTTGAAGTACTAATATTTACAGACGATTTTTTATCTTTTCTTCCCCTTTTGAGCGTTTTTATGGCTTTTTTGCCTTTTTCTTAATTATAATCTCTCTGTTTCGTAATTTTGTAACAGCCATATTTGGTGTTGCTGAAATATTGAAATCTTTTACTATGCTTTTTGGTTTTTCATTCTGGTCAATACTCTATTTTGTGTTGTCCCTGATTTTTGGGATAATAATTTTAATGGAGAAAAAGCATCCCGTCAAGGCACTTGCATATCTGGCAGCAATATGGCTGCTCCCGTTTGTCGGAGTTATGGTATATCTTCTCTTTGGCAGAGATTACCGAAAGCGAAAGCTGTATTCCGGAAAGGGTGCAATTGATGCACAACAAATCGAAAAATGGAAGCAAGGTGCTGTTGTTTTTAATACAAACGATCATAAAGATATTCTCGATTTATTAGCGCCATATGATAGAATGGCGCGTATGCTTTTTTCCGATGATCAGTCGTTGCTATCATTCTCTAATTCAGTTGATATAATTAGAAATGGCGAGGATTTTTTCGATCGACTATTTGACGATATATCTGCTGCCGGGCACCATATACACCTTGAATTTTTCATAATTGAGAATGGTATTATTGCTGACCGTTTAGCGGAGTTGCTTATCAATAAAGCTTCACAGGGGATCCATGTCCGTATTATTTATGATGATATCGGTAGCCGAAAGCTAACTAAATCATATATCCGTAATTTGCGTAATAATGGTGTGGAGATTTATCCATTTATGCCAGTCAGGTTTATAAAATTTACCGATAAAATTAACTATCGCGACCACCGAAAAATCGTAGTAATCGATGGTAGTATCGCCTATACCGGAGGTATAAATTTGTCGGACCGGTACGACAACCGATTGGATAATGCAATGTACTGGCGCGATACGCAGGTCAGGATAACTGGTGACGCAGCGCTGTCTGTACAGTTACGGTTTCTTCTTAACTGGCAGTTTGTTAGTGGATTAACGTGTTTGCCGGATAAAAATTTATTTCCTGATTTGAATGTAACTGCACGTTTGCCCATGCAGATTCTTGCGGGAGGCCCTGATTACGATCATCCGGGACTGGTAGACATGTTCGCACTGGCATGTAATCTTGCGAGGAAAAGAATTAGCATCACAACACCATATTTCGTGCCACCGGAGGTATTGCAACGTGCATTAATCAGTGCTTCCCTCAGCGGTGTAGTTGTGGAAGTGATAATTCCTTTGAAGAGTGATTCCCGACTGCTGGATCTTGCAAACTGCGCATTCCTGGATGATATGATCGATGCTGGGGTAAAAATCTATCAATATAAGAAGGGTTTTATTCACGCAAAAACCCTTGTTGTTGATGAATATTTTTCTACTGTGGGTACTACAAACCTTGATTATCGTAGCTTTGATATAGATTTTGAAATAAATGCCGTATTTTACGACCGTGCAACGGCTTTACAATTGCTGGATGATTTTATGCATGATAAATCGGATTCGGTTTGCATTGATCGGGAAACATGGCGTTCACGTTCTTTTATGGCAAAGTTTAAAGAATCTGTAGCGCGCATTTTTGGTCCGGTATTGTAATTTCGGCATTGCTTTTGTTAATATAAACCTTCATATCTATCCTTATGAAGAAATCTGTTTTACGCTTAATCCTGTTTCTCGTCTTTCTTTCGGGAGCACTATTGTTATCTGCACTGGTAAAGTATAATTCCCGTCCTGATGTATCAGCAAATCGGTTCCAAACAACGCTGCATAAGCAGGAGTACAAATCGAATGATATTATTAATGAAGTTGAGAAAGCTACAAGTGAAACGCCTTATATTTTTGGACACAAAACAGAACATGAGATTCGTGAATGTGGTTTTCACCTTTTTCTTTATTATCAGGGTGTGATGTCTTATTGGTCGGATAACCAGGTTGCTATGGAGGATGGGGCGCTGTTTTCCTTTACGAAGGATACGCTCTGGACCGGAGGAAATATTATCGGATTGCTGAAATGTTATGAATGGGGGGATTTTCAGGCGCGAATGCTTATTCCTTTAAAGCATAATTTTAATTATGAAAACCAACATCTGTCAAATTCTTTTGCTTCCTGCTATAATCTTAATAAATCCACGCAAATAATTGTTAATCAAGAAGATGGATGTCGTATTTATCGGTCGGACGGTTCTTATTTGCTTTCGTTGGTGTTTGATGGAGATGAGTACCAGAGTAATATTTTGCTTGTTCTCATTATTGTTTTTTACATATTGGCATATTCATTCTTAATACTCCTGATGTTGGAGTTATATCGTCTGTTTCCGGGATTTCAAAAGCGTCCGATCCTTAGAATGGGACTGTTTAGCCTTGATGTCATTATTCTGTGGGTTATCTTAAAATGGATTGGCACACCTGAAATATTGTTGGATTCAAGATTTTTCGATCCGGCACTGTTTGCCCATAATGCAGTTATCTCAAACCTCGCCGACCTGGTTCTTGCCTCCGTAGGGCTCCTGCTTACAGGATATGCCTGGTATACGGAACTCGTTAATTATAGTCCAATTGATAAAAATAAAACAAGTTTTAATAAATTGATTCAATCTCTTGGCATTATTATTATATCAATCTTTGTATCGTTTACTATAGTACTTATTTATAGTTTAGTAATTGACTCCACTATAAGTTTTGATCTGGGGTCAATTTTAATTCTTGATCAGTATTCCATTACCGGGTTTATCATCATCGCTTTTTTGTTGCTATCAGGTTGGTTAATACTATCTTCCTATGTGGGATTAATGGTTTCATGTGGTTTACGGATTCCTAAAATGATAATTCTATTGCTGGTAACATCATTGGTACAGTTGCTTTTTGGTTTTGTCTTATATCCTGATTATCCGTTGTTTGTATCATTACTGGGCATTATATATGTTGTAGTTTTTACATTTCGGGAGTATTTTCAGGGATCACATCGCGGACCGGGGAAGATCGTTACCGTGATAATGGTATTTTCTTTACTCAGTGGATATTTATTGTATCGTGGTGGAGCTGTAAAGGAGGATGCTGAGATGCGCATGCTTGCCATGTCGCTGAGTCACCAGCGCGATCGCATTGCGGAGTTTATGTTTGAAGAGCAGGCTCAGGCAATGGAGCAGGATACTGAACTCCGGAGGCTGGCACACCGTGCTGTTTATAATTATGAGCAGGAAGAGGAGCTGGAAAAATACCTTAAGGATAATTATCTTTCAGGCTACTGGAAGCAGTTTGAATACCAGTTTACGGTTTGCGATCCTTTTGTTGACTTAACCCTTGGTGGTGCCGGTCATGTGGTTAATTGCAATGCGTATTTTAATGATATACTGCAGCGGTATGGTGAGGAAACATATGGTGATCATCTTTATTTTATCAACGACAGCAGCGGTATGGTTACCTATCTTGGGGAAATTCTGCTGCCTCCGGGAGGGAGAAGAAACGACAGTGTACGTTTGTACATTGACATTATTCCCCGTTATATTCAGGAGGGTTTGGGGTACCCTGAGCTGATGATCGATGAGCAATTTAATACCATGGTCGATTATGCGGGGTATTCATGGGCTTTGTTTCTTGATGGATCACTGGTACGAAATGTGGGCGATTATTTTTACAGCAGCAAGCTTGCCCGCTATGAAATCAACACTGCCGAAGACCTGTTTTTCGATCATAACGGATTTCATCATTTCATGTTCCATTCGGCAGAGGGTAATGTGCTTGTTGTGAGTAAGCCACAACACCGTGTAATTGATATCATCGCTCCTTTTTCGTATTTGTTTTTGTGTTTTTCTGTGGTTTTTGCTTTGCTGTATTGTGTGTATTTTTTTACACGCAGGAACAATATTCTCCAGCTGACTACGCGGAACCGGTTACAGGTTTTTGTTACAGGCTTTTTGTTTCTCTCATTAGCTGTTGTAGGTTATTCATCGGTTCGCTATCTTTTGATTTTTAATTCCGATAAAAACAGGGAGGCCCTTCAGGAGAAGGCCCATTCGGTATTAACAGAGCTGGAGCATAAGCTTGGGGATGAAGAGACCTTTGATGAATCATTGTTTGAGTATCTTAATGCATTGTTTGCGAAGTGGTCGAATGTATTTTTCTCGGATATTAATCTTTATAGTCCTGATGGGCGCTTGCTTGTTAGCAGCCGTCATGCAATTTTTGATGAGAACCTTACCAGCCGGCGTATGGATGCAGCAGCATACAGGGCATTGGCCCTGGAGCGCAAGACCCAGTTTATTGGTGAAGAGCGTATTGGAAGCTATACCTATCTTTCGGCCTGGGTACAGTTTCGTAATGCGGATAATGAGCTTATTGCCTATCTCAACCTTCCGTTTTTTGCACGTCAGAGTGAGCTTAGTATGCAGATATCCGCATTTCTGACCACTTTTATCAATATCTATGTTCTTTTGATAGTTATTGCGTTGCTGTTGGGATTGTTGTTATCAAACATTATTTCCAAGCCATTGGACCGTATACGGGGAAAGATGGCGGCGCTGTCGCTGGGTAGTGATAATGAGAAGCTGGAGTGGTCGCGGGATGACGAGATTGGGGCGCTTGTAAAGGAGTATAATGCCAAGGTGGATGAGTTGGCCCGCAATGCGGCAAAACTCGCGCAAACGGAGCGTGAGGGCGCCTGGAGGGAGATGGCGCGGCAGGTGGCCCATGAAATAAAAAACCCGCTTACACCTATGAAACTCCTGGTGCAACACCTTGAACGCGCTTGGGAAGATAAGGCTCCCGACTGGGATGTGCGCCTGAAGCGATTTACAATTACCATGACAGAGCAGATCGATGCTATGGCAGAAATTGCTACAGCGTTTTCTGATTTTGCCAAAATGCCTCGTGCCCAGAGTGAGATAATTTCGCTTAATGAGTTGATTTTAGCTACCAAAGAGCTGTACAAAGATACTCCTGAGCTGGATATTCATACCGAACTAACGCCTTATGACACCTCCGTTTTTGCCGATCAGCGGCAGATGTTGCGGGTTTTTAATAACCTGATGAAAAATGCTGTCCAGGCGCTGGAAGATACACCTGATGCAAAGATTTCTGTTGAGACTTGGATTGAAGACGATTCGGTGGTTATCATGTTTGCAGATAACGGCCCCGGTATACCTGAGGGTCAGGCCGACAGGATTTTTGCACCGAATTTTACCACCAAAAGCGGTGGCATGGGGCTGGGCCTTGCAATGGCAAAGAACATTGTGCAGAACAGTGGCGGCAGCATATGGCTTGACGCCTCCCACGTTAAGGGTACTGTATTTTATATTCGTATGCCACAACACCGGGAAGGACGTTAATTGAGCTTTGGTGCCGGGTTTGTTTTCCAAATCGAAAACAATCATTTATATCAAGATGCGAATCTAAAGGATATTATCGCGAAGACCCGGGAGCCTGCTCCGAAGGTTTACCTGAAGGAGTACGGTGGTCCACCTTCATTTTATTTCGGTAGATAAATGTGAGAGTCGCACTGGCGGTCAGTTGACCGTCAGCCGCCTACTCGATGTGTGCTGTGAGTTGTGAAAACAACGTAATTGCAATAAAGATGGAAGCAGGCCTTCCGACCAGGACTTTTAGGAGTACTTGTCAAACCACTTCTGTGATGTGTTTAAGGTAACAAAGATGCATGAAGCGACAGGAGAAAAGGCTGATTAATCAGTCAGGTGAGAATAGGAGAGATGAGCGAAAGCGAACCTACCGATGAAGTGACGAAATGGTCAGTTGTTGTCAAAACCTGATAAATATCGAGGTGTCAGGGAAAAGTGTAGAGGAAACCTAATTACTGTCTACATGGCAACCGTCATAAAGGGGGCATGACTTCTATTCAGGCTTTATTGCGAAACACAGGAAGCCTTGACA
>CAZQNY010000018.1:0-34951 GCA_964594665.1 uncultured Bacteroidales bacterium | reverse complement strand
ATTGCGCCGGTAATTACAGGCAAAAAATAGAGTATTGCCACGACAGTACCCATAAGCATACCTTTTTGTGCCTGCGTGAAACCCAGGGCACCGGTATCGCGTGAACCGGTAAGGTAAAGCGCCAGGACCATAAACATGCCATACCATGCCCAGCGCTCGAAAAGTTCCATTGTATTTGCCGCCCAGAAAGTTCTGGGGAATCGTTTAAATGCTCGTGTAAAACGGTTCATAGTTTTCTCTTTTATGGCAAATAAACGAAAAAGAAACAAATTCGCTACATCAGAACACCTAAAAAGAAATATAGGGAGCAATTTTGCGGGCTGTATCCTCAGAAATCTTTGTTCTTTGAATAAAATCATTCATCCCTGAATAGGGTTGCCTTCGCTTCGCATTAAAAATCCGTTTTGTCAGGTCATAATCAATATAGGGATGATAAAGAACACTTTTAAAGGAAGCAGAATTAATATTAATAGTAGTGATAAAAGATGTATCAAGCTCCAACAAGGGGAGTATTCTTTCCAAACGCTCATTATCAAAGCCATAAACTTCCAGAAGCTGCTCAGTATCATGGTATCCCCCCAACATTTGGCGATACTTTACAATTCTTCCGGCATATACAGGGCCTATGGCCGGAAGAGCCAACAGAGATACCGAGTCAGCGCTGTTAAGTTCAATGAGCAATGTATCGGCTAGGCTTTCGGCCGAATCTACAAACGCTTCCTTGTGTGCGCATGTTTTTTCATTTTTGACAACCACAGAAGCCTCGGGAGTTTGCATTGGCGCTTTTTGGGGAGCACTGTTAATTCCCTGATTTTCCAAATCCTTTACCATTTGAACTGATTCAAGGATAAATGTTTGCTGATGCCGCTGATTCACAAGTGATCGCTTAACATAAAAGTGAGCAAAAGTAATTACAGCAAAAATCAGAAGCAGAAAAAGGACTAACCCATTTCTGTCGCGACGACTAAAAGAGAAGAAAGTTTTCATATAAATTCAATTTTGTTCAGCTCTTAATTCAAAAAAGGGCAAAATATGACCCTCTGAAAGTGAAAAACTTTTCATTTTTTTTAAATTTGGCTTTTCAAAACATAAAAAACGCTAAAACCACCGGCGAACAAAAGCAATTTTATGCAGCATCTTAACGACATTTTAGTAACCATAGACGGCTACCTTGGGGGCTCACAGTGGTTTGTATTTTTACTATTGGGGACAGGGTTATTTTTCACCATTTATCTGGGGTTTCCGCAATTTCGGTTTCTGGGTCATGCCACACGAATCGTAAAAGGCAAATACGACAAGGAGGGCGATTCGGGAGATACAAGCCATTTCCAGGCTCTTACAACAGCCTTGTCAGGCACCGTGGGCACAGGAAACATCGCCGGTGTAGCGCTGGCTATCCATCTGGGCGGTCCGGCAGCGATATTCTGGATGATTATGACAGCAGCCATCGGGATGTGCACCAAATTTGTGGAAGTAACCCTATCGCATAAATACCGTGAGTTTGCCAAAGACGGCTCTGTATCGGGCGGTCCGATGTATTATATGAAAAACAAGCTTAAGATGCCATGGCTGGCAACCATATTCTCTATCGCAACGATCGTATGTACTTTTGGAACAGGGAGCTTACCGCAGATTAACAGTATCTCCAACGCCGTATATGCTACCTTTGGAGTAAAGCATATTATCACAGGCGCCGTATTGTCGGTATTATTGGGTTTTGTAATTATTGGTGGCATCAAACGCATTGCCAAAGTCACTGAGCGACTGGTTCCGACCATGGCCATACTATATGTTTTTGGCGCAGTTGCTGTTATAGCAACCAACTATCAGAACATTATACCCTCGTTATCAGCTATTATCACAGATGTCTTTACGGGTACAGCTGCCACAGGTGGTTTTTTGGGGGCAGGTTTTGCTTTTGCATTTAACAGGGGCGTAAACAGGGGGCTCTACAGCAACGAAGCCGGACAGGGATCCGCAGCGATTGCACATGCTGCTGCCAGAACCAAAGAACCTGTTTCCGAGGGCCTTGTAGCGCTGCTGGAACCGTTTATCGACACCATTGTAATTTGTACACTTACCGGATTGGTGCTTTTAAGCAGTGGCGTATGGAATGAAAAACACGACAACACCTTCCAGATGACCGACATGCAGGTGCTGGCAGATAAATATGACGATGCTTTAACTGATCACAAAGAGCAGCTTATTTTTCATATAAACGGCAAACAACAATTACCTCTTTTCACTGGATTCCTCGAAATAGAAGATGGCGAAGTCACCAACAACCTGAGCATTATACATGCACGCAGCCTTGCCGAAGAGGTACGGTTTTTTGTTGAAGATATCCCCTATACCGGCAAGGTAAAAATAAGCAATGGAGAGTTGGACAGGGATAATCCGGAATTACGCATTGACGGTAAATCACTGCTTCACAGTGCACCACTAACTACAGTAGCATTTACACGCAGTTTTCTTGGTGACTGGGGTAAGTATATTGTATCCATTGGTCTGTTGTTGTTTGCTTTTTCCACCGCCATCAGCTGGTCGTATTATGGCGGCAGGGCAATAACCTATCTCTGGGGCGTAAAATATGTAATTTATTACCGCATCATTTTTGTGATATTGTTTTTCCTGGCATCATTTATTGACACTACACTAATCTGGACCTTCTCGGGGATAGCCATCGTTTTCATGGCCTTACCAAACCTCTTTGGTATATTAATGCTGCATAAGGACATGAAGAACACACTGCATGATTACTGGATCAGCTTCCGCAAAGATCATCCAGATGAGGATATTCCTGTAAAAATTGAAAAGCTTTAACCAATAAGGCCAATACTATAAAGGAATACCAGTGCAATGGCAACTGGTGCGATAAACCGCACAATAATCAGAAAAACGTTAAACATCCGGAGCGTCAGTGCGCCACCGTTTGACAACTCATCTTTTATTTCAGCGGGTTTCATCACCCAACCAATAAAGAGGACAATAAAAAAGCCTCCTACGGGAAGAAGGATTTTTGAGCTGGTGAAATCCATTACATCGAAAAGGTTCATGGATCCCAGTGAAATCTCAGGCACAAGACCCTGCGAGAGAGTGCAAAGGATACCTAAAACAGAAATCGAGGATGCAGCAACGATGGTTGCTGTCTTGCGGTTCATCCGGGTCTCTTCCACAAAATATGCTACAACAACCTCAAGAACAGAAATTGAAGAGGTAAGTGCAGCAACTGCGAGTAAAACAAAAAACAAAACAGAGAAATAGTATCCTCCGGGCATTTGGAGAAAAATATTTGGTAATGTAATAAACACCAGTTCCGGCCCTTCGGCAGGGTTTATTCCAAAAGCAAAAACAGCGGGGAAAATGGCAACTCCGGCCAAAATGGCAATCAGAGTATCAGCAAAAGAGACGATAATTGCAGAAGAAGTAAGGTTATCTTTTTTATTTATGTAAGAACCATAAGTAATCAGGGCACCCATACCAATTGATAAAGAAAAGAATGCCTGGCCCAGGGCTTCGAGGATCACCTTTCCGTTGACTTTTGAAAAATCCGGTTTAAAAAGAAACTCCAGACCTTTTTCTGCTCCCGGAAGTGTAACAGCGCGAATACAGAGCACTACGATCAGCACCAATAGTATTGGCATCAGGAGTTTTGCATATTTTTCGATACCCTTTTTCACGCCGGCCAGTACAATACCAGCAGTAAGAACCATAAAGAGGAGCTGCCAGAAAACAGCCCTTCCGGAGGCACCCATAAAATTTTCGAACATTGATTTTAATCCATCAGGAGATTTGCCGGCAAAGCCATTGGCAAAGGATTGGTAAACATACTCGAAGGTCCATCCTGCCACAGTGGAATAAAAAGAGAGGATCACAAAAGCAGCCACCACACCCATAAGCCCGATAAGGTACCAGGGTTTTCCCGGGGCAAGCTTTTTAAAGGATCCATAGGCATTACGCTGCGCCCTGCGACCGATAACAAACTCGGATAACATCAAAGGCATACCAATGGCGATAATACAAGCAAGGTTAATAATCAGGAAAGCACCTCCACCATTTTGGCCTGCGACATAAGGGAATCGCCAGATATTTCCTAAACCAATAGCACTTCCTGCTGCTGCAGCGATAACACCAAATTTACTTCCAAAACCTCCACGGTCGGAAAGGTTGGGATTTGACATAATAAACGGGATTTTGATTTGACGGACAAAGTTTATAAAAAAAACCAGATAATACAACTAACTATTACGGGAGCGGTCTTTAAAGATAGTTTTCATTGCACTGATTTGTTCCTTTGTACCCAGAACAAAGATCTTACTACCGGGAATCACTTTAGAATCAGGGCTCGGGTTAAGGATAAAAGTGCCGTCGGGGGCCTTATACCCTACAATATTGGCTCCTGTTTCGCGGCGTATACCGATTTCGAAAATCGTTTTGGACTCCAGAGCATGGGGCAGATCATCGCAACTGATTTCTTCCAGGTTGGTAGGATGATCGCCGGTATAGGAAAGATGCTCAAGGAATTCAACAATATCCGGTCGGGCAACAAGTCGTGCCATATGACTACCACCAACATGTTCGGGCATCACAACACTGTCGGCACCGGCCATTTTCAACTTACGCTCCGAAGCCTCTGAAGAGGCACGGCTGATAATTTTCAAATCAGGATTCAAAAAACGAGATGTAAGTGTAATATATAAATTATCAGCATCAACAGGTAAAGTTGTAATGAGTGCTGTAGCCGATTTTATTCCTGCATTAATGAGGACATCATCCTCTGTTGCATCACCAATTATTACCGCGACATTGGGAAAGTCCTTCAGATGATCAACGGTAGACTGATTTTTATCAATTACAACACAGGGGCGGTTCTGGAATGCCAGATCACGAGCCGACTGGCTGCCATTGCGGCCAAAGCCACAGATTATCACATGATTTTTCATCTTTCTGGATATTATTCGCTTCCGGGTGCCACGCAAGATGCTGGAAAACTGCTCTTCCACAAAATGTTGAGAAACAGCAGAAATAGCATACGCAACGGTACCCACGCTAATTAAAACAAGAAATACGGTAAATATTTTCCCTCCGGTACTCAGGGGCTCTACTTCCCGAAAACCCACAGTGGAGATGGTGATCATGGTCATGTACAAGGCATCAACAAAAGTATAACCTTCAATAAAATGATAACCGGTAACACCAATAGCAACAGCAAAAAGTACGAAGAGCCCGGCAAGGCGGACTTTAATATCTGACGGATTCTGTTTCAATGATTTTTTTTCAAAAATAACAATTAATCATTCACCAGCGATAACCTGATGACCAATTAAACAATCGAGACAGCGTTTTTGATCACAATAGGAATTTTTTAATTGAATTATACCTTGCGTCATTCCTGCATCCGTAGCTTTAAAAGCCCTTTTATTCCATTTCCTTATAATGCTGTTGTTTTCCGGAGGGATGGAGTGCAAAAGATCAGGCATAATTTCGGCTTTGGCAGGTTTTACGTTCCTCAGATAAGTATATGAGCAAGGCACAACAGCATTTATAATCAGAGAAATCATGGTTTCTTTACCCATATTCTTCACACCAGGAGCAGAAGGTTTATCGAATTTCAGGTGATCGTTCCAGTAAGGGCTTGCAGAAAGTTCAAGGCCTCTCCAGAGCAAATCTTTTTCAGGAGCATTCAAAAAAGCAGAAAGGCTTCTGTAATTTTTATGATAAAAGGCTGCGAGCTGAGCAATACGGATTGTAGGGAAGCCTGTAGGGCGAATCCGCAGAAATTTCCAACAGGAATAAGGAATTGTATGCAGATCATATTTATGTTTCAAATAATTATATTCAATAAGAAGTTCTTTGGGATATGGATCGGTATACTGTTCTGACAACATACCGGCCTGACCAAAGAGCAAAGCCTCGAGAGTTTGCAGGTTATCAGCATTTTTAAGTATTAAAGCCACAGGAGTTGCCTGTGCCATAAGTTCAAACGCAGAGGCATTAACGCGCGTACCAAAAGCCCTGGCAAGAACAATAAACAGGGTTTGCATCCAGTCGCCCTGCCAGTGCATTAATAATTCGCCAATCATACCATAACGATCGCTAAGTCGCTCAATAAGACATCTTTCAAGCATAAAAGAGGCTTTTGTCCTGTCGACTTGTTTTAGCGACGCCTCGCAAGGAATCCAGTGCAGTGTTTCCATCATCCGCTTGTAGACTTCAACAGGTTGTTGTGCCAAAAACGAGCGCAATTCGACCTGTGGTACATCATAACCCACCCGTGTAGCAACAGTTCGATTGCTATTATACACAACATGCAAGACTGTATTGTTAAATGCCGGGTCATCCTGATGGTGATGAGCAAACCAGTCGGAAGCATCGTTATGAATTTCCACATTGCCCACCCAGGTCATATTATCGATTCGAATACGGGCATTAAAAAAATCCGGGCCGGAATCTACATTTTCCATCCCCGGGGCAATCACATCAACACGCTGTCCGTCAACAGTATACAATGGCGATTCATAGAGTCTGAATTTCCATATAAAAGCTAAAAATACTTCATTCATAGTACAAGGATTTATAGCTTAATACAGAAACATGCAAAATGTGACCCTCAAAATGGTAAGGAAATGAAATAAATTTGGAATAGAATAAGAGATGCGTTACTTTTGTCTTTTGCAGCCATGTATTAGGTCTATGGATGAACAAAAAGCATTACTAAAACGTATTGTTAGTAAAATCAGGGTTTTAACGGAGAGATTCAAAGAGCAGGAAAAGGCCCTGGAGGTAGAAAAAAATGAAGTAAACCGTCTGAAATTAAGAATCAGACAACTTGAAGAAGAAAATAAATATAAAAATACAGATAAATCAATTTTAAATAAACCATTGGGTTCTGGCAAGAGCCTATCCTCTCAGAAGAGAGCAGATATAGAGAAAATGGTGCGGGAAATTGATCATTGTTTGACACTATTAGAAGACAAAAAACAACAATAAAGAATATTAACCATTGAAAAAGGAGCTGAATATACATGTATCAATAGCAGATAGACTATATCCGATAAAGGTAAACCCTGACGACAAACAGCTGGTTGAAAAAGCTGCAGACAGGATAAACACCCTGGTACGAGAATATTCAGAGCGATATGCTTTTAAAGATAAACAGGATTTGCTGGCAATGGCAATATTGCAGTACAGTACACATCTTGAAAAACTGGAAGCAGAAAAAAAGAGTGATGAAAAAAGATTTATGGAAGATCTTCTTTATATTGATAATTTGTTAGCTGTATAGCAGATACGGTGTACGTTCTTTGCATAAAAATATTACCCGCATTAATTCAACAGTTTTGAAACTCAACATTATGTTCATTAGGGCATAACTCAGCGATCCGTAGGACAGGCCTCACCCCCCGGGGAATGCTTCGGCAACAGTGGACGTTCGAAAGATCCGGTGACCCTATACGTGTTTTATAGGGGTTTCAACAGCTCCGGAATTATGCGGGTATTTTTTCGTCTTGCCAGGCCTTCAAAAACAAACTAATATGGAAATACTATTTTATATTATTGCAGGCCTCGTCGGCGCAGCTGTCGGAGTGATTGCATCAACAACCTTTCTCAGAAAAGCATTAGAGAAAAAAAGTCTTCAAGTCGTTGAAGAAGCCAGAGAGAAAGGTGAAATTATTAAAAAAGAAAAAATTCTGCAGGCCAAAGAAAAATTCCTGCAGCTTAAAACCGATCACGAAAAATCAATTAACGAAAAAAACGCTATCCTGCACAAAGCAGAAAACAGACTAAAACAACGCGAACAATCCTATAATCAAAAAATGGATGACTTCCAGAAAAAACAGAAAGAAGTCAATACCATTAAGAATAACCTTTCACAACAACTGGAACTGGTATCAAAAAGAGAGGAAGAGCTACAGAAAGTACACGAAAAAGAGGTTGAACGACTGGAAGCCCTTTCAGGAATGTCGGCAGAAGAAGCCAAAGACCAGCTTATTGAAAGCCTGAAAAACGAAGCGCAGACAGAAGCGATGTCTCATATAAAAGATATCGTTGAAGAGGCCAAGATGACAGCGAACAGAGATGCCAAGAAAATCGTTATTGAAACCATTCAGCGAACTGCTGCTGAGCAGGCTATCGAAAACAGTGTTTCAGTATTTCATCTTGAAAATGACGAAATTAAAGGTCGTATTATTGGTCGGGAGGGGCGAAATATCCGCGCGCTGGAATCGCTTACCGGTGTGGAAATCATTATTGATGACTCACCTGACACCATTATTTTATCCGGCTTCGACCCGGTACGCCGCGAGATAGCCCGTTTGTCGCTGCACAAACTAGTAACCGATGGCCGTATACACCCCGCACGTATTGAAGAGGTAGTTTCCAAAACAACCAAGCAAATAGAGCAGGAAATTATTGAAACCGGTAAGAAAACATGCATTGATATGGGTATTCATGGCCTGCACCATGAGCTGGTACGATTAATAGGACGCATGCGCTATCGGTCAAGTTATGGGCAGAACCTGCTGCAGCACAGCCGCGAAGTAGCCAACCTCTGTGCAACGATGGCATCAGAGCTCGGTTTAAATCCAAAGAAAGCAAAACGCGCAGGGTTACTGCATGATATTGGTAAGGTTTCGGATATGGATTCGGAACTGCCTCACGCACTGCTGGGCCAGAAACTGGCAGAAAAATTCAAAGAGAAGCCTGAAATCGCCAATGCCATTGGTGCGCACCACGATGAAATAGAAATGACAAGTCTTATTGCACCTATTGTGCAGGTATGTGATGCCATCTCAGGAGCACGCCCGGGAGCACGCCGCGAGGTTGTGGAAGCTTATATCGAGCGACTGAATCACCTTGAAGAACTGGCGCTCTCCTACCCCGGAGTTGTAAAAACATACGCCATTCAGGCAGGCCGCGAACTGCGCGTTATTGTCGGTGCTGACAAGATTTCCGATAATGAAGCACAACAGATTTCTTTTGAACTGAGTAAAAAAATCCAGGATGAAATGACCTATCCGGGACAAATAAAAATCACGGTTATCAGGGAAACCCGTGCCGTGAATTATGCCAAGTAAATTCTTTATGGATTAATAATAAAAAACGCTGCAGTCATTACGGATTGCAGCGTTTTTTTATATCCCACAATTCACGGTTACAATTTATACATATTTTAATTTGTTGTACCTTTGTAAAATGGTAATACACAATATTATAGCTGTAAAAACAGATGCATTTCTACAACTATGTATTAATCACAATGTGAAATATCTCTATGCATTTGGTTCATCAACAACAAATCAGTTTGATGAAGCTAATAGTGATATTGATTTATTAGTTGAAATAGATGACAAAGATCCATTAGAACGTGGGGAAAAATTACTTTCGCTATGGGATACTTTTGAAAAATTTTTTAACAGAAAAGTTGATTTACTCACAGAATCATCAATTACAAATCCTTATCTCAAAAAAGATATCGATTCCACAAAAGTTCTTATCTATGAAGGACAAGGCCAAAAAGTACTTATCTGACATCGCAAATGCGATTACGCTTATAGAAGACTTCACAAATAATATTCAGTCTTTTAATGATTAATTCCGGACAAAAAAAACACAAAGTGCCGTTGAACGACAACTTGGGATTGTTGGAGAAGCTGTAAATAAATATAATAATCTTGTCACAGAAAAAAAACTAAAAAACGCACGACAAATAGTTGGATTCAGAAACAGATTAATTCACGCATACGATTCGATAGACAATAGTATTGTGTGGGTAATAATAAAAAGACACCTCACCCCGCTAAGAGATGAAGTACAAGAAAAGCTATATCAATAATAGTCAATTACTTATCAAAAAAATCATTCAATATTATCCAATGCGCGGTAAAGAAATTTGTTTAGCTGGTGAACCCGTGTAATCGTTTCAAGAAATAAATCTTCAAAATCAGCACCCATAACATCCTCATCAGAGAGAGCATGCCCAACTACATAGTGTTTATACTTCAGCAAATCGACATGTTTATAATCCTTTGGGAAGCCTTTGGGTGCCAGTTTTAGCTTATCGTCCTGCATTAATTCCATTTGAAATTCGGGTGCATTGATAATGGAGAGAAACTCTTTGCTGTTAAAATAGATCTCATTCCGGATTGCTTTTAATTCTGCAGGAGGGGGCATATAAATACCTCCGCCGATAAATGATTTTCCGGGTTCCAGATGGAGATAATATCCCGGAGCAGAAATTTTTCGTCCTCCCCGGTTAATACTTGCGCCAAAATTCGTTTTATAGGGACGTTTATCTTTGGAAAAGCGCACATCCCGATAGATTCGAAATACGCATTGTTTGGGTTGCAGACCTTTTATTGCGGGGTCAACATCAGCCATCCGGGGGATCATTTCTTCCAGAAAACCCAGCAGCTGAGCATGCGCTTCCTGGTAGCGTGGTTTATTATCCTGAAACCATTCGCGGTTATTATTTCTGCTAAGTTCTTCAAGGAATGAGAGGATTTTTTTCATAGTCATGGTTCTTTTTCAATTGATATAACGTATAAATTACAAATGTGTTTTTATTTATTCTGCTCTTGGGTCGGGGCGCAGCGGCAGGATGGCCATTTTTTCCACTTCCAGGCTGGGAAAACCAAACTCTTCAACAACCTTTCCCAGCAGCAGATAAACACCTTTACCCCTGAAGGGATGCCGTTTCAGGCTGTCGGGAAAATGCACCGTATCGAAAAACTCGCCGGTATGATCGAGGAAGCAGCCAAAATTCATCAGTTCCTTTTTCACGGTTTTCACATACTTCACCGTCACAAGCTGCCCCACCATACGCACCTGTTGCCCCACATGCCGGATAAGGTCATGGCTAAGCAATGCTCCGCGGTAGCGTGTCCGGAGCATATCAAACCACGACATGGAGACGGGGAATCCGATGAGTTCAATTTCATCATAGGCATCTTCCAGCGGATCCTGTTCCAGGGATGGCAGGCGGTATTCCTTCACGGGACTATGAAACAGCGACATTATGTTATTGATGGCACGGCTGCGCCCAAAATACAGGTGTGCATTCCACAACAGCTCCGCTTTTTCCTTTCCGGTAAAGCGTAATGCACCGGAGCGAATCAATAATACAACCTGTTCGATACCGACTTCAATACGATCGAGAAAATTCTGCAGATCACGATATTTCCCCTGAAGGTTTCTGTTGGCAACGATATTCCGTGCAACCTTCTTTTCAAGTCCTTGTATATGAATAAACCCCACAAAAATGGTATCATCCATAAGGCGGGTTTTGTAGTTGCTGTGATTAATGCATGGCAGGGAAATATCAGCCCCCAGGCGCCGGGCTTCGTTAAAATAGACCCAGGAGTGGTAATAGCCGCCGAAGTTGTTAATCACGGCAGTCATAAATTCCTTCGGGTAGTACGATTTCAGGTAGAGGCTCTGGAAGCTTTCCACGGCATAGGATGCGGAGTGTGCTTTTGAGAAGGAGTAACCGGCAAAGGATTCGATCTGCCGCCACACCTCATTGGTAATTTTATCGGGATAGCCGAAGCTTTTACAGTTGGCAAAGAACTTATCCACGATTTTTTGAAATTCGGTTCGTGAGCGATATTTCCCGCTCATGGCACGTCGCAGCACATCGGAGTCGGCCAGGTCAAGGCCGGCAAAGTGATGACATACTTTGAGAACATCCTCCTGATAGACCATAACGCCATAGGTTTCCTCCAGTTGTTCCTTCATAACGGGGTGTAGGTACTGAAAGCTGTCGGGGTTATGAAAGCGGTGAATATATTCGCGCATCATACCGCTGCGTGCCACGCCGGGGCGTATAATGGAGCTCGCAGCCACCAGGGTAAGATAGTCGTCACACTCGAGTTTTTTCAGCAGTTGCCGCATGGCAGGACTTTCGATGTAGAAACAGCCGATGGTTTCGGCATCCTTAAGGCGTTTTTGCACTCCGGGGTCGTGTTTAAAGTGCTCCACCTGATGTACATCAACGTCAATGCCGCGGTTTTCACGGATAATCTCTGCACACTCCTTGATATGCCCTATTCCGCGCTGGCTGAGGATATCTAGTTTTTCATAGCCGATATCTTCCGCCACATACATATCCCACTGCGTTGTGGGAAAGCCTTTTGGCGGCATATCCAGCGCCGTATAACAGGTTATGGGCTCTTCGGAGATCAGGATTCCACCGGCGTGTATAGAGCGCAGGTTGGGAAAATCCTTCATTTGTGCACCCACCTTTTCAATATGCGCCGCCACGGAGTCTTTTGCCAGGATTGATTCAGGGTTATGCACCAGCCTGTCGATATCCCCTTTTGGCAGTCCGTAAACTTTTCCCAGCTCCCGGATAATGGAACGCCCCTTGAAGGTTGACATGGCGCCCAGCAACGCGGTATGTTCGCGGCCGTAGCGCTTGAAGATATAGTCGATCACCTCATCACGTTCTTTCCACGAATAATCGATATCAAAATCGGGCGGGCTGGTGCGCTTAGGATTCAAGAAACGCTCAAAGTAGAGGTTCAGATCGATGGGATCCACATCGGTGATGCGCAGGCAATAGGCCACCACACTATTGGCGCCACTGCCGCGCCCTACATGGTAAAAACCCCGTGAAAGGCTGTAACGGATAATATCCCAGGCAATAAGAAAATAGGACGAGAAGCTCAGCTTATCAATAATCTGCAATTCATGCTGCACCCTGTTAAGCGCTTCCAGGTTATGGTCGCCGTAACGGTAACGCACGCCATCGAGAGCCAGTTTCTCAAGCAACACCTTATCATCATAAGCATTTCCGGTAAATGTTTTTTTATTTTTCGGGGATGAAAGATCCGGATCGAAACAGCATTTGTCGGCAATCCAGTGGGTATTTTGTAGCACACCAGGCAGTTCTTTACAGGCATTGCGCAATTCATCGGGGGAAAGGAATACTTCTGTTTCCGGTGCCAGGTCAAAAGGTTGTAATTTAGAGATAAGGGTATTAAGGTTTATTGCGCGAAGGTTTTTATGAAGATCAAAACCTTTGGCTCCGTCGAAGGAAACGGTATGCCAGAGGATCATTTTTGCACGATAATCTTTATAATTCGAAGAAATAAGTTTTCGTGCTTCCTCATAGCGGATGCCAACGAATTCATTTTCGCGGAGCTCTTGCGGATCAGGAGCGCCACGAAGCGGATAGATTGTATAAACAGCGGTCATGGTACCCGGGCGTTCAGGATAAGGTGTTGCGGCGATATGACACCGGGAGGCAAAGGTGTTAATCTTGTACATACCTTCATTATCGGCGGCCAGCAGGGTATAGAGGAGCTTGTTTTTATTCCGGAATTCAATTCCTGCGAGGGGTTTAATACCTGCTTTACGGCAGGCAGCGACAAAATCGGGTACGGCGCTGCTGTTATTGATATCGGTAAGGGCAAGTGCCTGAAAACCGAGGGCTTTGGCCTTATCTACCAGTTGCTGCGGTGAGAGCGTTCCGTAGCGCAGGCTGAAATAGCTATGTGCGGCAATAATCATGAGTGGTCCTCCTGTTTTCGCAACGAGACAGCCCGGAGCACGGCATCATCGCCAAAGCGCAGGCGCATACGATCCATTGCCTGGTAGAGGGAGGTCATTTCCGGGGTATCTTCAAAGATATTGAGCTGTGTGGAGCCCCCAACGAGGTCGCTGAGCCTTACGCCGATTAAACGAATCAGGAGCCTTCGCTGATAGACCTGATGAAAAAGTTCTCGGGTAACATCCATAAGGACATGATCGAAGGCAGTATAGGGGATTTTCTTTTGCCGTGAGAAGGTATCGAAATTGGAATAGCGTATTTTCACGGTAACACAACCGGTAAGTTTATTTTTCTTTCGCAGCTGGAAGGCCAGTTTTTCCACCATTACCAGCAGGATTTCTTCCATACGGTGTACATCAATAGTATCTTTTTCGAAGGTTGTTTCGTGGCTCATGGATTTACGCTCGGAATAGGCTGTTACGGGAGTGGCGTCGATACCATTGGCTTTTTTCCATATTACGCGGCCGTTTTTACCCATAACGCGTTCCATCATCTCCACGGGTATTTCGCGCAGTGTGCTAATACGCGCCACGCCCATGGAGCGCAGGCTTTGATAGGTTTTCAGGCCTATCATAGGGATTTTCCGGATGGACAGCGGCCCCATAAAAGGGCGCACCGCAGGCTGCTGAATATGGAGTTCACCATTAGGTTTGGCCTCGCCGGTAGCAATTTTGGCTACTGTTTTATTTACGCTGAGGCCAAAAGAAATGGGCAGGCCTGTTTCGCGGATAATGGTACTTCGCAGCTCGTGGGCCCAGAGATTACAACCAAAAAAACGATCCATTCCGGAGATATCGAGGTAGTGTTCATCTACAGACGCCTTCTCATAGAGGGGAGCCCGTTGGGCAATGATATCAGTAACCATCCGGGAGTAACGGGAATAATTTTCCATATCGCCACGGATAAAGACAGCCTCTTTGCAGAGGTTTTTAGCCATTTTCATGGGCATGGCAGAGTGCACGCCAAAGGTTCGGGCCTCGTAGCTGCAGCTCGACACCACCCCTCGGTCGGACATACCCCCGATGATCACGGGTTTTCCGTTCAGCGAGCTATCGACCAACCGCTCCACCGATACAAAAAAGGTATCAAGATCCAGGTGAAGAATGGTTCTGCCGGATTGTTCCTGTGAGCTATTTTCAAGATTTTCTGCCATTTATATAATCATCACGTTTGCTTTTTCGATTTAATTGCCTTACTTTTGATGTGATTTTAATCAAATCAGTGACCATAATATAATCACTGATTAATTAATTCGCAATATTTTTAACAAAACAGCAGCGATGAGAAATACATTTAGCACAAACATAAAATTCCTGCGTTCACGCCGGCAGCGCACCCAGGATGACGTAGCCACAGCGTTGGGAATGAAACGTTCCACATTGAGTGGTTATGAAAATGGTGTAGCCCAGCCCAACATGGACGCGCTGGTATCGTTTTCGGAATATTATAAGGTAGCTATCGACAGCTTAATCCGTGTTGACCTCACGAAGCTGTCGGCCTTTGAGATCTCCCAGCTGGAGCGTGGGTATGATGTCTTTATCCGTGGCAGTAACCTGCGGGTACTGGCCACCACCGTAAATTCTGCCAATGAGGAAAACATCGAACTGGTATACGAGAAAGCCAAAGCCGGTTATGCCACAGGCTTTGCCGACCCTGAATATATTAAGGTACTGCCCACATTTCACCTGCCTTTTTTATCAAAAGAGCGAAAATACCGCACTTTCCAGATCAGCGGCGACAGTATGCTGCCCATTCCCCACGGAGCGTATGTTACGGGAGAATTTGTTCAAAACTGGGAGACCATCCGCAATAAAATGCCCTATATTGTCCTGACACTCAACGATGGAGTTGTATTCAAGGTTCTGGAGAACAAAATCAAAGAGGAACAAAAGGTCACGCTCCACTCGCTCAATGAGCTGTATGATCCGTACGACATGCATATCAGCGAGATCCGGGAAGTATGGAAATTTGTCAACTACATCAGCCCCCAGATGCCGGAGCCCAACAGGGAAATCAACAAACTGGCAGACGAAGTGACGCGGTTAAAGAAAACCGTGCAGGCGATACAAATGAAGATGGAGTTGTAATTTCAAATTATTAAAAAAGAAAGGTAAAGGGATGACTAAGGACAAATATTTCTTTCAGAAACAATCAGATTTAACTGCATCGAAAATCACAATTTACGAAAAATACATCACCGCATATCTCCCAAAGCTGCTATTAACAGTAAACGAAATTTTTATTGCTGACCTTTTCTGCGGCCCTGGTAAAAATGGAGAGAAACCAGGAAGCCCAATTATTTTATTAGAGCAAATCAAATACATATTCACGTCTCCTGTCATTAAAAAGATTACAAACCCTAAAATTACTATTCTATTTAATGATCAAAACTCCAATCATATCGACAATTTAAAACAAGAACTAAAGGATTTTCATTACGACGACTCAATAATTCAAATCATAATAAAAAATGAATCATATAGCTCTATACTTCCATGGCTATTAATGAAATCAGAAAACACCAAATCCGCAAAATTTTTCTTCTTAGACCCATTTACTTATTCTGACATTGGAATAAACGATATAAAAAAAATAATGAGCCTAAATTACACTGAGGTATTGCTATTTAATCCAACATTTCACTCATATCGATTCGCAAATACAGTCTTCAAGGAAGGGCATAAAACAAGAGTTTTTATTGAAGAATTTACCGTTGATGGAATTATGGATTATGAATCGATCCACACATTTCTCACATCAATTAAAAAGAAGCTAATTTTCAGCATTAAAAAAAGAGGCAAAACAATTCCATATGTCAGATATATACTTCTGGATGGCGGAGGCTCAAAAAATTCACTATTTTTACTCACATGGCATCAAAAAGGGATGTTGGAAATGAATAAAATTGCGTTTAAATTAACTCCTGATGGAGAAAACATAAAGAACAAACCAACAGGGCAAATAGATCTTTTTGGCACACCAGAAACATATTCTTTCTTCCAGCAATTTGAAAAAAAATTTGAAGATATCATTAGCAAGGGAGGAATAACAAATAAAGAAATTATTGACTTCACAATACGAGAAGGCTTTTTACCAAAAGATGCAAAAGAAATTTTAAAAGTCATGTCAAAAAATAAGGTAATCGAAGTTCAAAATAAATTTAACGAGACGCTTAAAAGCAATCAATGGCAAATCTCAGAATCGCCAAAACAAACAACCTACATAAAGGTACTACGAAATGAATAAAACAAAAATAGAGTGGACAGAAGAAACATGGAATCCATCAACAGGTTGTACAAAAATATCTGAAGGATGTAAAAATTGTTATGCCGAAACAATGGCTAAACGACTACAGGCTATGGGAGCACCTGGTTATAAAAATGGTTTTTGTTTTTCATTAATGCCAGAAAGATTAAAACAACCGTTGTTAAAGAAAAAGCCAACAAAATACTTTGTAAACTCCATGAGTGATCTTTTTCACGAAGACATGCCAGAAGAATACCTTCATAAAATCATGAATACTATTCATCAAACCCCCCATCATATATACCAAATATTAACAAAAAGATCGGAGAGAATGCTATCATTCTTCACTAAAAACCCAGTACCAAAAAATGTATGGCTTGGAGTAACTGCTGAGAATATATTACATGGTGTTCCCAGAATTGATCATCTAAGAGAATTAAATGCACCTATAAAATTCTTATCTGTAGAGCCCCTCCTTGAGGATCTTGGAGAAATCAACCTAAAAAATATTGATTGGGTAATTGTCGGGGGCGAAAGCGGAAAAAATGCAAGGCCTATGAAGGAAGAGTGGGCAATAAATATTAAAGCAAGATGTAAGGAGGAGAATGTTGCATTCTTCTTCAAGCAATGGGGCACCTGGGGTGCAGATGGCATCAAAAGAAGTAAAAAAAATAATGGCCGACTTCTTGAAGGGAAAATATATGACGCATATCCACAATACTCGATATAAATTAATATAAATGAAATATGCAGTAGTGGATATCGAGACCACGGGGATGTCGGCGGGGAAAGACCGCATAACCGAAGTGGCAATATTCCTTCACGATGGAGAGAAGATTATTGATCAGTTTACGAGCCTTATTAACCCTGAGTGCAAAATCCCGTACCGCATCACGCAGCTTACGGGCATCGACAACAAGCTGACAGCAGGAGCGCCGCGCTTTTTCGAGGTTGCAAAACGCATAGTTGAGATCACTGAGGATGCAGTTTTTGTAGCGCATAATGTAAGTTTCGACTACAACTTCATACGTGGGGAATTTCGTGCGCTGGGCTATAATTACGAACGTCAGAAGCTTTGCACGGTTAAGCTTTCCCGCAAGCTTCTCCCGGGGCTTCCCTCCTACAGCCTGGGAAATTTGTGCCAGTCGCTGAACATTGCTGTTGAGTCGAGGCACCGCGCTGCCGGCGATGCTGCGGCAACCGTAAAAGTACTGGAACTACTCCTCACCAAAGACCCCTGCCCTGAGCAGATAAATCTCAAAGGCCTGCACAACAGCTTTAACAAAGAGCTGATAAAAAAGCTACCACAACAAACCGGGGTGTATTATTTCCACAATGCGGAAGGAAAAATTATTTATGTGGGCAAAAGCATTAATATTCACGACCGCATTATCCAGCATTTCAATAACACCTCAACATTGAAGGCGCTGGAGATGAAGCAACAAATCGCTGACATCACCTGGGAGGTTACCGGGAGCGAGCTGGTTGCCCTTCTGCTGGAGTCGTATGAAATAAAAAACAGGATGCCTGTATACAACCGCGCCCAGCGCCGCACCGCCTTCAACTGGGGACTGTACCAAAGCATGGACAACGATGGATACATCCGGCTGAAAGTGGATAAGAAAATCAAAGATGAAGGTCTTATTACAACCTTCACAGGTAAAAAATCAGGTCGCGATGAGCTTTTTCGATTGGTGGAGGAACACAGGCTATGCCAGAAGTTATGTAGTTTGTACACCAACAGCGGAGCCTGTTTCCAGCACTCCATACACGAATGCGACGGAGCATGTATTGGCGAAGAACCGACCGTAGAATATAATGCACGGGTTTTAAAGGCCATTGACAAGTACACCTATAAGCATTGCAACTTTTTTATTTTTGGAGAAGGACGAACAACCGAAGAATCCTCGGTTGTATGGGTAGAAAATTACATTTATCGTGGCTTTGGCTTTTTTGATAACCATGAAAGCCCCGGGCCGGAATTATGGAAAGCATGCATCAGTCAATATCCTGATAATAAAGACATACAGACCATTATTAATGGATATCTGCGAAAGCATAAAAAGACAAAAACACATTATTACGAACCCTGTGAGGTGTAATTCTCTTTCTGCGAAAGCAAAAAGAGAACACAGGAAAAGACAAAACACGTCGTATTGTGTTTGATAAACAAAACAAGAGCGAATGGCAAAAGTAATTGTAGGACTATCGGGAGGTGTTGACTCGAGTGTAGCGGCACTGTTACTCAAACAGCAGGGTCATGATGTCACGGGGATGTTTATGGTTAACTGGCACGACAGAACCGGCACTTTGACCAGCAACTGCAGCTGGGAAGATGACTGGGCGCTGGCTCAGATGGTGGCGAAGAAAATCGGCATTCCTATAATAAAAGTTGATCTTTCTAAGGAGTATCGACATCGTGTGGTAGACTATATGTTTTCGGAATACGAGAAAGGCCGCACCCCCAATCCTGACGTACTTTGCAACCGCGAGATCAAGTTCGACAGCTTTTTGAAGGTTGCTCTTGAGTATGGTGCTGAATATGTGGCGACAGGTCATTATTGCCGGAAAGATGAAATCACAGGTACAAATGGCAGAGTCATACACAGGCTGCTGGGCGGCAAAGATTCCAACAAGGACCAAAGCTATTTTTTATGTCAGCTAACACAGGAACAGCTGTCAAAAGCTCTTTTTCCTATTGGAGATATAGAAAAACCTGAAGTCAGGCGCATTGCTGCGGAAGCCGGGCTTGCAACAGCAGAGCGCAAAGACAGCCAGGGTATTTGTTTTGTTGGAAAAGTTGATTTACCCACATTTCTGCAACAGCAATTAAGGCCTAAAAAAGGCAGGATTATGCTTATTGAACCTGATTCAGAACATTATACAGGAAAGACAGAAACCCCGATTAAGGATCTAAAAACTCTGGCAAGTCCATACCACTACGACCCTGATGAAGGGACAAAAGCGGGCCTCCACGACGGGGCACACTACTACACCGTGGGGCAGAGAAAAGGGCTGAATGTGGGAGGCATGAAAGAACCGTTGTTTGTTATCGGCACGCACATCGGGAGGAATGTTATTTTCGTTGGTATGGGCAAAACACACCCCGGGTTATTCCGGCAAGGGCTATTTATCCGTAAGGATGAGGTGCATTATGTACGGCCGGACATGAAGCTCAACTCCGGGGAAGAGATGGCTGTTGATGCAAGGATTCGTTATCGGCAGCCATTGCAAAAAGCAAAAATCTATTGCAGGGAAGAGGGTATATATATGGTTTTCGAAAAGCCACAACGCGCAATTACTGCAGGGCAGTTTGCCAGCTGGTATATAGATGAAGAGGTGATTGGCTCAGGCGTTATTGACAAATAAACACCCCGGAAAGAAGCTCCTCCCGGGGTGTTGTTCCACAGAAAACAAGTATTAAAATAATCCGGTAATATTACCTTCATCATCGATATCAATTTTCTCTGCCGAAGGTGTTGCCGGCAGTCCGGGCATACGCATAATAGAACCGGTTATAGGTACTACAAAGCCGGCACCGGCAGCAATTTCTATTTCACGCACTGTCACAACAAAATCCTTTGGTCGTCCGAGTAACTCCGGGTTATCAGAGAGTGATTTTTGTGTTTTCGCAATACATACCGGCAGTTCTTCAAGTCCCAGAGCGACAATTTTCTGAAGGTCTTTCTTTGCCTGAGCAGTATAGTCAACAGCCTCAGCGCCATAAATTTGCTTGGCAATAGCCTCAATTTTCCTGGGAATATCCCACTTCCAGTCGTACATCGGCTGATAAGTACAGGTACATTTATCGGCCACATCTACCACTTTCTTTGCAAGTTCAATGGCACCATCACCCCCTTTGGCCCACACATCGGCTTCTACAGCGGTAATATGCATTTCGCGACACCGTTGCTTCACATAATCAATTTCTTCCTGCGAGTCGGTAGCGAATTTATTAATGGCCACCACAGCACAAACATTAAAGCGCTGGATATTCTCCACATGTTTTTCGAGGTTTGCGATACCCTTTTCAAGGGCTTCCATATTGGGTTCCTGGAGTGCATCCATTTTTGCCCCTCCATGATATTTCATTGCGCGAAGGGTAGCCACAAGGACAACCGCTTTTGGAGAGAGTCCGGAATATCCACATTTAATATCGAAGAACTTTTCAGCTCCGAGGTCAAAGCCAAAACCTGCTTCGGTAACCACATAATCGGACAGGGAGAGTCCCATACGCGTTGCAATTACTGAATTGGTACCCTGAGCGATATTTGCAAACGGGCCGCCATGGATAATTGCCGGTGTTCCTTCGATTGTTTGCACCAGGTTAGGCATGATTGCATCCTTGAGCAAGGCAGTCATGGCGCCATGAGCATTCAGGTCGCGGGCATAGACCGGTTTTTTATCAAAAGTATAACCGATAAAGATTTTCCCCAGTTTTTCCTTCAGATCCGGAAGGTTTTCTGCCAGGCACAGGATAGCCATAATTTCTGAGGCCGCGGTGATATCAAATCCTGTTTCACGCGGGATACCCATGGTACGACCACCAAGGCCAACAACAGTATGGCGCAGTGAGCGGTCATTCATATCCATCACCCGCTTCCAGACCACCGTTCGCGGGTCAATACCCAGATTCCGCTTAGCACTTTGAATGTTATTGTCAATCATCGCTGAGAGCAGGTTGTGTGCTCTTTCGATTGCAGCAAAATCACCGGTAAAATGGAGATTGATATCCTCCATGGGCAGCACCTGCGAGTATCCACCCCCGGCAGCACCACCTTTAATACCGAAAACCGGCCCCAGACTGGGCTCACGTAATACCACAGTGGTATTTTTACCGATTTTATTAAGGCCTTGCGAAAGACCTATCGACATTGTTGTTTTTCCTTCACCTGCAGGTGTTGGAGAGATTGCAGAAACAAGAATCAGGTTGTTTTCCCTGCCTTTATCTCTGTCGATATACTTCAAAGGAATTTTGGCTTTGTATTTTCCATAATGAACAAGGTCATCATGTGCGACACCCAGGATATCCGCAATGTCGTTTATAGGTTTCATTGTTGCGCTCTTGGCTATTTCTATATCTGTCATAGGATAAATATTTTATGGTTTGTTAGAGAAATTACATTTTCTACACATAATTATGAAAAGAACAAACGTAAAGCCATTTGGTTTAACCGATACGTAACATAACACACCTCCGGGCAGAAACAATGACAAACAACAGCCATAAAGGTTTTATCAAAACCTATTGGCAGAGATGCCGGAAAGCAGTACTTTTACGTTATGAAATCAAAACCTAAAAAGAACCGCTTTGTGAATACATTTATCACCAACGTTATCATAGTTTTCGGGTCGTTAATTATTTTATGGAAAGTAGATTTCACGCCCGAAAAAGCAACTACAGTTCCGGCAGAACAAAAGCCTCAACAAGAAGAGTATCATCCATTTTCAAATAATGTCTCCGGATCAACAGGTGAGCTGGTGAAGCATCAATACTATCGGCTGAGTTATAATGAAAAGACGGAACAGGCCGACTGGGTTGCGTATATGGTAACATCTCAAATGTTAACGGGAGATGCTGAAAGGAAGAACAATTTCAAGAGCGACCCGGATGTCGCTACCGGTTCAGCGTCAAAGAATGATTACAAAGGCACGAAGTTCGACCGCGGCCATTTAATGCCTGCAGCTACATGTAAATTCGATCAGGATGCGATGAATGAAACCTTCTATATGAGCAATATGAGTCCGCAGTATTATTCATTTAACCGTGGCATCTGGAAAAAAGCAGAAGAACAGGTACGTGACTGGGTTAAAGAGTATGGCCATTTGTATGTAGTCAGCGGTCCGGCAGCATTTTATGCTGATTCGGTAATCGGAGAAAACGAGGTTGCTGTTCCTTCAATGTTTTATAAAGTTATGCTTTATAAAGAGGGGAATACTATTGAGACAGCCGGGTTTTTATTTGAAAACAAGAAAATCACACAGGATCCACATGATTTTATTGTCACAGTTGACTCAGTAGAGCAGGTTTGCGGGTTGGATTTCTTCTGGGAGCTACAGGACAGCGTTGAAGACGGGGCAGAAAAGGTTGTTGGAGAAAAATTCACATCCATGGATTAATAAACCGGGATAGCACAGCCATAATGACGGATTTAATTTTGTAGTTTTGCGGCTTCTCACAGAAAGAGGTATGAAGGAGTTTTCATGTGACATTTTAATAATTGGCAGTGGGCTGGCGGGCTTGTATGCGGCATGTAGTGTGGATTCCGGCAAAAGAGTTATTGTGGTCAGCAAGGCTTCAGATCCTTTCGCCAACTCATGGCATGCACAGGGAGGCATTGCTGCAGCGCTGGGTGCCGGCGACACGACCGAATCACACTTCGAAGACACCATTCGCGCCGGAGGAGGAATTTCCGATCCTGATGCCACTATGGTACTTGTCGATGAAGGCAAAAACAAAATGCAGGCCCTCATTGACAAAGGCCTCCAGGTGGACAAAACCGGTGGTCGGCCCAGCCTTGGCCTTGAAGGAGGGCATTCAAAACGCCGCATTCTGCACCTCGACGGAGATCTCTCCGGGCGCAGAGCCATGGAATTTCTGCAAAAAATCGTCAGACATAAAAGCAATGTTCAGGTTATCACTGAGTCGGAGGCCATTAAACTTGCAACCCATGAACACACCTGTCTGGGAGCATACATTTATCAACACGACAGGAAGCGGGTTTGTGCTATATATGCAGGAGCCACTATTCTGGCCACCGGAGGGCTTTCAGCGTTATATCCACGCACCACAAACCCCGGCTACAGCATTGGCGACGGAGTAGCTTTGGCTTATGAAGCAGGGGCAGCATTGCAGGATATGGAGTTTATTCAGTTTCATCCCACCGCATTTGCACTTCCCGGCGAGCGGGCGTTTCTGATTTCTGAGGCCGTACGCGGTGAAGGAGCAAAGCTTATCAATAATGCCGGCGAACATTTTATGAAAAATATCGGCGAGCTTGCCACACGGGATGTGGTATCCCGGAATATTTACAAAGAGCTTACAGAAAGTGGTGAAGAGCACGTAAACCTGGATTTAAGACATCTTGATAAAGCATTCATAAAAACGCGTTTCTCCACAATTTACGGATACTTAAAGGATAAAGGCCTTGAAATGACCAGAGATCTTATACCTGTCGCGCCGGCAGCACACTATATGATCGGTGGCGTGAAGACAGATCTGAACGGACAAACAACACTCAGCGGGCTTTATGCAGCAGGAGAAGTGGCATCAACAGGGGTTATGGGCGCCAACCGACTGGCAAGCAACTCTTTACTGGAATGCATTGTATTTTCAGGACGGGCTATTGAGAATATCCAAACACAATCAACAAAGATTCATGAGAAGAAGTTTCCTGAATTACTGTTTACTTATGATCCGGAAAACCGGGAAGCCTATCAAAATATTCGGGAAAAAATTGGCGATATCCTCAACAGGCATGCAGGAATAATCCGAAATGAAAAAGGGTTGCAACAGGGACTGACGAAACTGCAAACTCTTATGGATCAGCAAAAGTGGTCAGACAGTTATTATAGCATCAAAATTCGATTTGCATTAAAAAATGCATACGCTGTTATTGCCAGTGCGCTGAAGAGGTGCGAGTCACGGGGTGCACATTACCGTTCCGACTTCCCTGATTCTGTTAAGGAGTACCAGGCGCATTCGCTTCTAAAAACCTCCGGAGCGATTGATTTCATCCACGACGGAGAATAATAGTTATCTGCAACAATCAGGTTAAATTATTCTTATATCTTTGACGCAATTTTCAAAAAAACATGGAACAGGCAGATCTATTTGAGATAAGGCGTACAGTGCATAATGCACTGGAAGAAGATATTCGTTCAGGAGATATTACCACCGACAGCATCATCCCGGTTGCGGCAACAGCAACAGCAGAAATTTATGCAAAAGAGGATGGCATCATTGCCGGACTGGAGGTAGCTGATATTGTATTCAGAACGCTTGATAATGATGTCGTTTGGGAACCACGGAAAGAAGATGGGGATCATGTAGAGAAAGGGGAACTTATCGCCCTGATAAACGGGAAATACAGAGCCTTGTTAACAGGTGAGCGAACAGCACTTAACTTTCTCCAGCGGATGAGTGGTATTGCTACCAGCACTGCTCAATGCTGTAAAGAACTCTCAGGCACCAAAACACGGCTTCTGGACACCCGAAAAACAGCTCCCGGATTACGCATGCTGGATAAATATGCTGTTAAAACCGGCGGAGGAAAAAACCATCGTATCGGTCTCTTCGACATGGTGATGATTAAAGATAACCACATACGTGTTGCAGGAGGTATTATACCGGCCATTAAAGCTGTAAAAGAAAAAAATGGTGAAATGTACCGCATCGAAGTGGAATGCACCACCCTTGATGAGGTGGATCAGGCGCTGGAAGGCAAAGCAGATGTAATTATGCTGGATAATATGTCTGCGGATACCATGAAAACTGCAGTAAGTCGCATTAATGGAAAAGCTGAAACGGAAGCTTCGGGAAATATTACACAGGGAAAAATAAAAGATATTGCTACAACAGGCGTTGATTATATCAGCTCCGGAGCGCTGACACATTCAGTAAAAGCACTGGATATCAGTATGAGAATAAAATAGCTATCGGAACATGGAAACGAAGATCGTTGAAGAGATACAAAAGCTTAAGAGAGAGAAAAATGCGGTTATCCTTGCGCATTACTATACCGACCCACAGGTGCAGGATCTGGCTGATTTCACAGGGGACTCACTGGGACTTTCGCGAAAAGCCGGTGAAACAGATGCTGACATTATCCTTTTTGCCGGAGTAGAATTCATGGCAGAAACAGCAAGCATTATATCTCCACAGAAAAAAGTACTCGTAACAGAAGGTAAGCTGGGATGCTCTCTGGCCGATTGTATTACTGCAGAACAGCTCAAAAAATGGAAAGCAGAACACCCTGATGCTCTTGTTGTATCGTATGTAAACAGCACGGCAGAAGTAAAGGCAGAAAGTGATTACTGCTGTACATCCGGAAATGCCGTGAATGTCTTAAAAGCTATTCCCAAAGAGAAACAGGTACTCTTTTGCCCTGATGCAAACCTGGGTGCCTGGGCAGCAAAACAAGCCGGAAGAGATGTTATCCTTTGGGATGGCGGATGCCACGTGCATGTTGCCATGACCAAGGCGGTACTTGAAAATGCAGCAGCCAATTATCCGGATCATGACATTCTGATGCATCCTGAGGCAGTATGTTCTGCTGATATCCCGGAGCACCTTAAACATAAAACATTCCTCTACAGTACCGCAGGAATGATAAAACATGCTGCTGAGAATAATGGCGATAAATATATCATTGCCACAGAGCCGGGGATTCTTCATGAATTACAAAAACAAAACCCGGAAAAAGAATTTATTCCCATTGATGAAAAATTCATTTGCTGCAGCATGAAAACCATCACCCCGGAGAAGATGCTCACAGCACTTCAGACGGAAACCCGCGAAGTACGGGTAGCAAAAAAGCTTGCCGACAAAGCCCGCAAGCCCATTGAGCGTATGATTGCTATAAATCGTTAGACTTTACATCGCATCTCTGTCTACTGTCACATCAAGCCATAACTCCAGGGTATCGAAAACACTCTTTTTCTGATCCTCAGGCAAATTGCGGATACGGGTTTTATGTGATCCTGCAGGCTTTACAACTTTTAATACCTTATCATTGCCTTCCGCTCTTGCTGCCGGGGCGCTCCAGGGGTCATACTCTCCGTATATCCAGATTACCTTCTCAGCATCTGTCTGAATCCACTGATCCACATCACGCATGGTTTGGTAATTATAGGTTGTATCCGCACCATCAGGCATAAAAAACATAAAGGTGTTATCGGTGCAGGCCGTTATCTTTCCATCAAAAATCGAGAAGTCATAGCCATACATACCTATTTCGGTAAGAGCCTGATAGAAGAAGGGCTGCATCCCGGGCTTGCTTTCCTCAGCAAAAAAATCAAAACCTGCAATCTGATCCAGGTGTTTTACAGCATCTTTTGCCATAGTTTTGGGTGTCGGAATGCTGTTGCAATCAGCGCCCCACTGCCAGAAAGCAAAAGGATATTCACAAACAACCAATTCATATGCAGCTTCGGTTCCCATGCTATAGGTAAGTCCTTTTTTTTCAGTAAGATATTCAAATATGGGCAAAAAATCTTTTTTGTTATCAAGCATATAATCCTGATAGATTTTTATTTTTCTGCGACAGGATTCCGGGCCTGCATTTTGTAAAAAGGGATATATCCGTTGTTCTTCACGGCTAAAATTTATGGGACACACATATCCAACAGTTACATCCACATCATCCGGATAGAAAAAACGATGATAAGTAGCTGTTTGCCCGCCTTTGGAAATTCCGGTATTAATCCATTCACTTTTTTTATAGATTTTTTTCAGCAGTTCCACCACATGATGATGGTCAGCGGCAGCATTGGCAACGGTCAGGTACTGCCACTGCAGGGAGTCGGGAGCGGATTCATTAAAAAAGCGGTGCTCAACAACGATTTGATTGGCATGAAGATAACGGGTCAATTCATTGGCATAAGCCGGATTATCAGCATAGCTTGCAGTATATCCTTCAGTCACAAAAACCACAGGATCCTTGATATCCCGATGAGCCACAAAAACACGCTGGGTAAAGGTTTCTCCACCCGGATCGGAATGATCCAGGGGCTGTGTTACAGCAAGTTCAAAGAAATCCTCAAAACCGGCAAGGCCCTTTTCATATTTCACAACCTCAACGCCATCCAGGCGGTCAATTTTCTTCAATAATTTTACATTCACCTCATCATTCTGAGCAAATGTAAAGGCAACAAATAATGTTGCGACAAAAGTTATCAATACTCTTTTCATCATTATAATTTATCTAAAAATAAAACCCTTTTTCAATGGATCCTCCGGGTCGATCCAGAAGTTGTTTTTCCCTGTAATATATGCCGTTCCGGTTACTTCAGGGATTACAGCCCTGTGATTCCCAAAAATTGTTTCTTTAACCACTTCCACGTCCATACGGGTACCAAGAATACTTTCAACGGTAATCTTCTCACCGACAGCGAGTTCGCCTTTGGCATGATGGAGCGCAGCCCTTGCACTAACACCAGAACCTGTAGGGGAACGATCAACCTCACCATCGGCAAAAATGCACACATTGCGACTGTGATGGGCCGGATTGTGGGCTTTGCCTGTGAATATCGTTCCGTAAAGGAAACTCAAATCCTCTTCAAACGGATGCGTAATGGAATAATTATCCATAATAGTGTGCTTAATTTTCCGGCCCCAATCAATAAGTTTGTTCACATTCTCAGGCGTCATTTCAAGGCCCAATTCATCAGCATCCACAAAAGCGTAGAATGCACCGCCAAAGGCAACATCAAAATTCACCGTTCCAATTCCGGGGACATCAATTTTTTCATCTCTGTAAAGAAGAAAAGAGGGTACATTTTGAAACGTCACATGGTCAACTTTTCCATTTTTTCGATATGCTTTTGCAAAAATCTTTCCCGGAGGAGCATCAATGATCAATTCAGGATTCACCTCATCTTTAATAATCATACCAGTATCAAAAACGAGCTTTGTCAAAGCGATAATGGCATGGCCACACATAGTGGAATAACCTTCATTATGCAAAAAGAAGGTACCAAAATCCGCATCATCACTTACCGGATCGGTAATCACAGCGCCGTACATATCGGCATGTCCGCGGGGTTCCCACATCAATCCGGTTCGGATATAATCGAGGTTATCGCGAAAGTAACGTCTCTTTGCCAGGATACTTATACCGGGGAGTTTGTCAATCCCTGAAGTTATAACCCGCAAAGGCTCGCCACCGGTATGTAAATCAATGGTTTGAATTTCCTGCCATGTGTCCGGGGCATTCCAATTCCATTCTTTCAGAATCCCAGCAGTAGTTTTCATGATTTTTTCATTTTAAAACGTTTGAATGGAATTTGTGCAAGGATCATCCCCGACAACATCAGGCCACAGCCAAAGATTGCTCTGACATCCATAGTTTCACTTAAGATCCATACACCACCAATAACGGCAAATACCGATTCCATACTAAGAATAATTGCTGCCGGAGCGGGTTTGGCATGCTTCTGCCCTACTACCTGTAATGTGTATCCTACACCCACAGAAACAAGACCGCCATAAAGGATCGGAATCAAGGCCTGACGAATACCATCCATTGAAATTGTTTCAAATAACACAGCAATAACAAGGCTCATAATCCCACAGACTATAAACTGCACCAGGCTAATTTTCAAGGCATTATATTTTTCAGTAATAAAACCTACCACCAACACATGTATAGCAAAGAAAAATGCCGAAAGCAGAACAAAAACATCGCCCCTGTTAACCGACATACCTTCCTTTACGGAAAGGAAATACATACCCAGAACGGCCATGGCAGCAGCGAGCCAGATTACAGGTGTAGTTTTATGGCGCAGAAAAAGTCCGAGAATCGGTACAAAAATCACATACAATCCTGTAATAAAACCTGCATTACCTGCAGTGGTATAAACCATTCCTATTTGCTGTAGTGAAGCACCCGCGAACAATGCAACACCAGCAACACTGCCCCACAGTAATAACCTGGGATCGTCTGATTCAGTTGATTTTCTTTTTCGCGATGCCGGCAGCAGGTAAATCAGTGGAATCAGCGATAATGCACCCAGCAGGAAACGTATTCCGTTAAAGGTGAATGGGCCGATATGCTCCATACCCATGCGCTGCGCCACAAAGGCAAAGCCCCATACTGCTGCCGCCAGAAGCAGCAGCAGTGAGGATTGTATTTTCTGTCCTTTCATCTATAGATCATTATGAGCAGTTCGACGAATAATCTCATTCTGAAGATCTTCGCCAAGATCGTTAAAATAATCGCTGTATCCGGCAACACGCACAATTAAATCACGATAGTTTTCCGGATTTTTCTGTGCATCACGCAATGTATCTGCATCCACCACATTAAACTGGATATGGTGACCGTCGAGGCGGAAATACGCTCTGATAAGCGATGTCAGCTTCAGATAACTCTCATGCCCTGTAAAGAATGATGGTGAGAATTTCTGATTTAACAATGTACCACCTGTTTTGATATGATCGATTTTGGACGCAGACTTAATAACCGCGGTTGGACCCTGTGTGTCGGCACCCTGGAAAGGCGATATACCTTCAGAGAGCGGCTGATGAGCCAAACGACCATCAGCAGTGGCCTGCATCACAGAGCCAAAATATACATGCGATGTGGTTGGCAGCATATTGATGCGGAATTTCCCGCCGCGGGCGGTGTCACGACCATTTATGGCATCGTAAAACGCATTAAAGACCTCCACAGCCTGTGCATCGGCATAATCATCGTCATTGCCATACTTCGGCGTCTCATAAATCAGCCTGGCACGAAGCTTATCATGACCATCAAAATTGTCTTTTAATGCATTCTGAAGTTCCTGCATTGAAATATTCTGCTCTTCAAAAACATGGTATTTGAATGCGGTAAGCTGGTCGGTAATACTACCCAGTCCCACACCCTGGATATAAGAGGTATTGTAACGGGCACCGCCATTATTATAGTCCCTGCCATTTTTTATGCAATCGTCTATAAGTATCGACAGGAAAGGCACCGGCAGATAGTTGGCATACAGTTTTTCAATAACATTATTACCATTAATTTTAATATCGGCAAAATGATTCACCTGCTTTTTCCAGGCATCGAATAAGTCGGCGTAACTTTGGAATGAATCAGCCTCTCCTGTTTTCAGGCCAATTTGTTTTCGGGTATGGATATCAAAACCATTGTTAAGAGTTATTTCGAGAATTTTTGCCAGGTTAAAGTAACCAGTAAGCATATATGCTTCCGTTCCAAAGGCACCGCTTTCCACACAACCGCTGGCGCCACCATTACGGGCATCTTCCACACTTTTGCCTTGTCGCATAAGTTCCTGTACAATGGCATCGGTATTAAAAAGCGAAGGTTGCCCGAAACCTGTTTTGATTATCTTCAGAGCACGGTGTACAAGGGCATCAGGGTTCTTTTTGCTTATCTGCACCATGGAGCTGGGCTGCAGCAGGCGCATTTCCTCAACCGTATCAAGGATCATATAGCTCATAGCATTTACAGCATCCGAGCCATCACTTTTCACCCCGCCGACATTGATAAGAGCAAAGTCGGTGTAGGTATTACTCTCCAGGGCTGTAACGCCAATTTTAGGAGGAGAAGGATGGTTATTAAATTTTATCCAGAAGGACTGCAAAAGCTCTTTTGCCAGATCATCGGTTAGACTTCCGGCAGTTATTTCATTGGAATAAAACGGATACAGATGCTGGTCAAGGCGCCCGGGGTTAAAGGAATCCCAGGGGTTAAGTTCTGTGACCACACCAAGATGGACGAACCAGTAGTACTGAAGAGCTTCGTGGAAGGTTTCGGGGCGATGTTCCGGTACCTTATAACAAATCCGGGCCATCTCCAGAAGCTCCATGCGACGGTTATCATCCGTTTCAGTGCCTGCGAGATCTTCCAGCTTCTGTGCATGACGATGTGCATACATAACAACAGCATTGCAGGCTACAAGCATGGCTTCCAGTTCTTCCAGACGCTCCAGTGCTGTGGGGTCGTTGCTATAGTCCAAAGATGCAATGGCGGCCTTTATTTCATCTGCAATCTCCACCATGCCCTGCCGGTAAATTTTACTTCCGCAGACCGTATGCCCAGGGGCACGCTGCTCCTGGAATTCTGTAAAGATACCAGCAGCATAGGCATCATGCCACTCTTCCGACATACGGTTCATTACCCTGTCGCGCTGTGTTTTTCCCTTCCAGAAAGGAATAATTTTATCGGCATAGACCTTGCGCATGTGGTCGTCGGACTTAAAAAAGACCTTTTCGCGGTTATGAAGAATCTCCAGATCTTCCAGTGAATGCAGGCATATCTCCGGGTAGGTGGGTGTGGCTTTGGGTGCAGGGCCGCGTTCACCAACAATCAATTCACCCTCAGAGATATGGATGAATTTGTGTTTTAAGATGTATTCAAATGCGCGGGCACGCTGCATGGGCACCGATAAGCCCCTGGCCTCGTCAGACTTATAAAACGCTGTTACCAGCTCAGCCCTTTCCGGAGAAAGGATATTGGGAGCATTAAGGCTCTCTTCGCGAAGTTTTTGTATTCTTTTAGTAATCATAATTTCATAACAAATTTATCCTCCAACAGTTACATCAAAACCGGCATTCAAAAAAACCGCCGCAAAAGCATCTGTCTGCTCCTGAGAGGGTTCCAGAAAGTCGTTCATCTTATTTTCCATTTCAAACCGCACATATTTGTTTGCAGCGATTTTATGGTAAGGAAGAATATCTATTGCCCGCACCGCGGATGCATAGGCTTTCAATAGAGCAAGGTATTGCTGAGCCATTTCTGAGGAACCATTTATTTGCGGTATAAAAGGTATCCGGATCCTGACCGCGCAGTTTTTGGATGCCAGCGTATGAAGGTTATCCAGCACAACAGACAGATCAGCGCCGGTGTACTTTTTATGCGACACAGGATCAGGATGTTTCAGATCAAAAAGATAGAGATCAGCAAAAGGAACAGTCTTCTCCATCACTTCTTTTGAAACATATCCGCAGGTATCAAGAGCAACATGAAAGTTACGTTGTTTCAGATGTGGCAGCAACTGCAATACAAACTCATGCTGCATCAACGGTTCGCCGCCGGAAAGGGTAACACCACCACCGGACTCATCCATAAAAACGCGGTCTTTCTCAAGCTCGGCAATAAGGCTGGCGACAGAATACATCTTGCCCAGATTTTGTTTCACAGCGACCCTTTTGTCGCCCAAAGAAACCTCTTTATGAATGATTGCCGGTTTGGGGTCAATGCCTTCCGGGTTGTGACACCACCAGCATTTTAACGGGCACCCTTTAAAGAACACCGTAGTGCGTATTCCGGGGCCGTCGTGCAGCGCAAAACGCTTGATATCAAAGATAACCCCTTCCATTATTCAAAAGCCTTGCGACGCTCCTCTTCAACATCCTCAACAGACTTTGCCAATGGCTTGCCCAACAGTCGTGCGCCGTTTTCAGTAATCAGGAAATCCTCTTCGTTACGCATGCCGCCAAAGTCCTTGTATTGGAAAAGTTTGTCGTAATTGATAAATTCCATAAAACGTTTTTCGTCGTGCCATTTTTTCATCAAATCAGGGATGAAATAGATTCCCGGCTCAATGGTAAGCACAAATCCGGGCTCCAGTTTACGTCCCAGGCGAAGCGATTTCAATCCGAACATAGTGCTTTTGGGTTCACCATCGTAGCCTACATAAACCTCGCCGAGGTCTTCCATATCGTGCACATCGAGACCCATCATATGGCCAAGGCCACAGGGGAAGAACATGGCATGAACGCCCTGTTGTACCATATCGTCCACATTACCTTTGAGGAAACCTTCGTCTTTCATGCCCTGCGCTATGGTACGGCAGGCTTCAAGATGCACATCTCGGAAAGGAATACCTGGAGCGAGCATGGAGATGGCTTTGTTATGTGCAGCCAAAGCAATGTTATAGAAGATCTTTTGTTCAGGAGTAAAAGTTTTGCCTACCGGAAAGGTACTCGACATATCTCCTGCATAGCCCATGGCCGTTTCAGCACCGGCATCGAGGAGGAACAGTTTTCCCTCTTCCAGGGTGTTGCCGTGGTAATGGTTGTGCAAAGTCTGGCCGTTGATGGTAGCAATAACGGGGAATGAAAGCTGACCACCGGCAGCCTGTGCCACACGGGTAACCTCAGCGGCAATCTGCGCCTCATTCATGCCGGGCCGTGCCAAACGCATGGCGGCCTGATGCATTTCAACCGTTGTATTCACCGCTTTTTCAATCTCTACGATCTCCTCTGCCGATTTATAGTTACGCTGATTCACAACCGCTTTCACCAGCTCAAGGGATGCACCCTGTGGAATTTCATGGACAGAAGTTTCCAAAAGCGCAGAAAGCTTTTCCCGATTCCGGGCTCTGTAGGGTGGCAGGTAATGTATCTGACGACCTTTTGCAGCAGCCTGATGCAGCGCATTTGCCAAAGATGCTATGGGCGCAGTATTTTTGATGCCTGATGTTAATGCCCGGGCTTTAATTGTTGGCTGAACACCCATCCAAACAATATCATCAATGGTATAGTCATCGCCAAAAAGTGTTACCTCATTGGTTTCCGTATCGATAATGAGAGCCAGGCCCGGATGTTTTATGCCTGTATAGTAGAGAAAAGACGAATCCTGACGGTAGTGGTAGGTATTGTCGGGATAGTTCATGGGGCTTTCGTCGTTGCCCAGGAGCAAAATTATGCCTTTGTTGATAGTAGTCGCCAAATGGGTGCGACGACTGATATAGGTATCAGTTGAAAACATGATAAAAATAGTTTTAATGTTAAAAAATGGGGTTAAAGCACGGTTTGTGCAAAAAAAAGGGGGATGCTGTTATTTTATCCAGCATTCGTAAAGGCCGGCGCCATAAGAGCCGTAAAGGTGTGTAATATGATGATAACACTTCATTTTCATGATGATACAAAGATATAAAAAGCGTTGATATATGGAAGAAGAATATGTTGGGAATAAAAAAATTTAAAAAAATGCATTTTTTTTCACTGAGGGTATTGCGGGTAATAAAAAAGCGCGTATATTTGCAGCCTCAAACGACGGAAACGTTCTTTAAAACTTTGGTCTGGTAGTTCAGTTGGTTAGAATACCTGCCTGTCACGCAGGGGGTCGCGAGTTCGAGTCTCGTCCAGACCGCATAAAAAAACGTAGAGACAAGGCATGCCTTGTCTCTACGTTTTTTTTTGGGTTATATTTATTCCAAATCGATTTCAATAACAGATAATACATGGGCGGTCCGGGCGGCAGAAAAAACCCGTAGGGTTTTTCGTCTCAATATAATATGCACGCCCCACCCTGACCTCAAAAACACCATAGGTGTTTCGTCTATAGTTTTAGCAAACTGCAAAGCATTACAACAAAAATCTCTGTGATCATTGTGCCCCTTAGTGCCCATTGTGTCCTGCCATAGGCAAAAGATTGCAACGAAGCGAGCCCCTACTACAAAACATAATTCATCATTAAA
>CAZQNY010000017.1:0-35849 GCA_964594665.1 uncultured Bacteroidales bacterium | reverse complement strand
TTCCTCAGAGGAATCACAGTGTTCCACGGAGTATTTTCTGCTTCGCAGAAAAAAACTCCAAGAGACTCCGTGCTAACACGGTGGAACTCAGTGTTCCTTATTTTTTATTTAAATATGATCCTAAATAATGTTCCCCGGGCACAGGCCATCCCCCATTTAAATATTACCTGTTATTTATTGGATAATATTGATTCGATTGAGACGCAAATCCTACCGGATTTTATCGTTTCAGGAACCAATATCCATTAATCCAACCGCAGAACAGCTCAATTTTCATCAGCCTCTCCCCATTGGAAATTGTTTAATGGCTTAATCCTTACTGGTTCCTTTTCTTTCCAGAAACCAGTATCCATTAATCCAACCGCAGAACCCCACAATAAAGCCCTTTACTCCGAAAGAACCATTTGAATTATTTCCAACGATTTTAATTTCCCGAACCCGGGGATGTGAAAGGTATAGTATCTGATCAGAATATCGTTAAGACTCTGACGATGCTGATAGGGGATGTCTAAATCTACAAGATCGGTATATCCAAGCTTTAATATCTTGTGTATCCATAATCCTCTGGCAGCTTCTTCCTGTCTCAATGCCTGTGCTACCTGTGATTTGTCTTTGAATAGGCCTTGCTCCGGATCAAATACACAGTGCCGTGAGTCGTAGTTGTTTCGTGGTTCAATGCCAAGATAATGGGTTAACTGTGACAAAAACAGCAGGTGATAATTTGCTACAGGGCCCTGATACTTATCGAAAAATTCCAATGAATGAAATATAAAACTAAACATTGCCCGGTTAGCGGTTTCTTCTTTTAAAATCTGATTTAAAATTTCATTTAAAAAAATAAGAATACTGTTTTTTACCGGTTCAAAAGGAATACTGTGAAATTGTACTGCAGGTGAAATCTCTTTGATGTACTGTAAGTCGGACTTTGAGTTTGCCCAGGTAAGATCAACCAGAGCCATGGGCATTAACACACCCATTCCGGTTTTTTTATTTTTTTTTCGAACGCCTCTGAGAATAAACGACTGTATCCCGGATTGTTCGGTATAGGTTTTAAGAATCACACTGCTGTCAGAATATTTTATCTGGCGCAGTATAACAGCTCTTGTCGTACAACTTTCCATGGATATTACCTGATGACCATAATTTTAGTAATCATGGTATTTTCGGCGGTATTATCGCTGATGAAAACCAGGTACACCCCTGTGGCCACCTTATCGCCATACATGGTCTTTCCGTCCCATACCGCCTGTCCGCCTTCAGCACGGGTGTTGTAAACCATATTTCCGCTAACATCGGTGATCTTAACATAAGCATCCTGGACAAGGCCTTTTATGGCAATCGTGCCTTCATAGCCTTCCCGTACCGGGTTGGGATATGCGTAAACATCTTCATTTGTCGGACCTCCCGGTGTTGCGGTACTCATATAGGAAACCACACCATTGGAAGTACCTATAAATACCTCTCCGCGGTCGTTGATTTTTATGGCTGAGATCGTGTTCGAGAGTAAGGGGCTGTTATCTTCTGTATAGTGTGCCAGCTCTTCCGTGCCATCATCGCTAAGCACAAATACTCCCGCCTTGTCGGTTCCGATCCATTTTCGGTTGGCCCCATCAATGGTAATGGCTGTTATGGATTCAGTTTCAAGCAATGGACGTACATAACCGTCGTACTCTACCAAAATTTGCTGTGCATCGTATGAACCGCCAAGAAATACATTCTCCGGATTGTAAATTACACCGATACCTTCATTGGTGCCAATCCAGATCTCCCCGTCCAGGTCGCAGGCAAGCGATAAGATCATACTTCCGGGAAAAGCTCCGTTTCCGGCTGTCGTTGTAAGCTTACGGGTCTGGTCATCGCTGGTATCATCCACCGTGCCATTGTCGTTGAATACCAATACGGCACCTGCTTCGCGCATGATAATCCATTTCTGACCGTAGTTGTCGATCGTGATATTTCCCACTTCCGTTCCACTGGCATAGGAGGGAAGAACCAAATCAACCCATTCTCCGTCTGGCTTCATCACTGTCAGGGCATCACCACCCAGCGAAACACTTGCCCACAGGTTTTTAGCGTCGTCGTATTTTAAATCACTTACCCTGACCCTGTTTTGAGGGTATCCTGTAGGAGGTGCAAGAGGTGAGTTGTCTGCACCAAACGACTGCACTATTTCTCCGTCCTGCATCTCATGCAGGCCATATCCAAAGGAACCTATAAAAATATGGTTCCGGTCTGAAGGATCAATCGCTATTGCCGAGATATCACGTATGGTGTCAAATGCCGGAAATGTGCGCTCATTAAAGGTTTCCCAAACTTCATTGGAAAAATGAAAAACAAGGCCCTTGTTGGCTAACGGTGCCCAGGATTGGTTATACCCTCCGGCAGAAATCCAAACATCAT
The DNA here is from genome assembly GCA_964594665.1 of uncultured Bacteroidales bacterium. GTDB lineage: Bacteria > Bacteroidota > Bacteroidia > Bacteroidales > BM520 > BM520. Next base: position 33,449 of record CAZQNY010000017.1, on the reverse strand, counting down.
CGTCGCTGCTGGAGATACCAAATGTTAATGGCGACGTGGGACCATTGGGAGTTGTAAGTGTATGCCCCCAGGGGCCGGTACAACGATCAAGGCCATATTGGCCATCGGCAACCCAGTACACTCCTTCATCATCCAGTATGCCGTCCATCGGATTTGGTGTGATATCATCTCCATAAGTATAAAAACTTAATACCTCATTTAATTCACTGTCATATGACTTAAATTTGATGGCATAGGCAATAGTCATCTCGTCGCGGGTTTTACGAATACTGTTCACATCACTGGTCAGCGAAAGATCGAAATAACTCCACTGGTTGTTTTGCATAACATAAATCGTGTCTTTGGCGTATTCTGTAGTGCTGAGGTTTGTAAAAACTTTTCCCCCAAATGATTCAATTACGTTATACCTCGCATCAGGAACGGGCAGGATGTCAATAAATTCCCATTCATTAAAATCTGCCAGATTGGGTGACGATGCATCTGCACGGTATATGCCTTCATCGGTGGCTGCATAAAAGGAGTTGTCGGACTCATTGAAGGTGATGTCAAGCACATTTACATACGATGCTCCCGGCCCTATAATCCATGTATCACGGATTTCTTTGCCGCTGATATCAAGTACTACAATACCAAAACCACAGGCCAGATAGGCTTTATCTCCAATGATATGGATGTTATTGATGGTTTTATTGCCCACAAGTGTACTCCGTTTAATATCTGAAATATTATAAATATCTGTTCCTTCCAGAATATCAAGGTTTGCATTACGATAGGAAACAATCAGAATGTCATTACTCTCATTGGCCTCAAGGGCGGTGATATCTACATCGCTTAACCCCGTTGGGGTTGTAACTTTATTTATTCTGCCAATACTGGCGTCTTCCTTGTCGATGTAGAATAAGGCATAGGGCGTTGCACAGTATATCCGGGAATCCATTTGTGCTACGCCAATCGTAGCATTGTAGGGCAGATGGTCGCGCCATTGCCCGATGCCAAACTCCTGTGCAAAAATTGACAGCGATAACGTGAGTAGTATAATTAGTGTACCTGTGCGTATCATATTGTGTTTTTTATCGTAAAATAATTCTAATGTAACTAACTGTAAACCCCCGGAATTATTGTGCAGGTATTAACAGATAAACAGGTAAAAGCGTAAGTTTTATTTATAGTAATTTCCGGAAAAGGAGACAACGTTACCTGGCATCCAGAAGCGACTGAGGATCAACTGCGTTACCTTCAGGATCATTGGCCTCAAGAATTTCCTCCACAACACCCTGCTTATAACGGATAACGATTTTTATTTTATCATTGGGGTACTTTGCGGTCCAAAGGCCATCTTCTTTATCGTTGACAAAATACCCATGACGTTTCACAACTCCGTTATCAAAGTAAAAGAACCACTCTCCCTGTGCTTTCCCATCAACATAGTTTCCGGTCTGCTTTAACTGTCCGTTTGGGTGATAAATATTCCATTCCCCTTCATATCGGTCGTCGGTAAATTGCCCTTTTATATACAACGTTCCGTCAGGATAGAACATAAGGCTTTTTTTTACTTTCTTTCCGTTGCGGAATTTACTTTTCTCTTTTATCGCACCGTTAGGGTGATAGACAAGGTATTTCCCGTGGATATTTCCTTCTCGATATTTGCAGATTATATCTTTAACGCCGTTTTCATGATAAGTGAGGTACTTTCCATGGACAAGTCCGTTTTCATAGGATGTCTCTTTTTTCAGGGCTCCTGATTCGTAGTAGGCTTTGTAGTTACCAAAATATTTATCATCTTTTTTATTCGTAATGAATTCAGGGTTTCCATTTTCAAAATACGATTCAAAAATGCCATTTATTTCTCCATTTTGATACTGCCGTACAAACCATTTACTTCCATTGGGATAATATCCTGTTGCCAGTCCGTCAAGAATTCCTTCCTTATAGGTAACCACCTCCTGAAGCGTCCCGTTTTCGAAATAGTTTTTTAATTCGCCATGGGTTTTACCTGCTTTGTAATATCCTTCCTGTTTTATTTCACCATTTGGGTAGTACACACCAAAAGGGCCTTCCTTTTCATCATTTTTATAATTAACAATTTGATTTAAAATTCCATAGCGATTAAAAAGCTGCCATGTTCCGTCAATTTTATCGTTGGTATACTGTCCTTTTTGGCGGATAACACCATCGGGGTAATAAAACAAAAACTCTCCGTGCCTTAGCGTCTGGCTGCCATCAATGGTAACCTCATAAATATATTTTGGTGTACTTCCATCTTCATAAAAGACGGTATCTTTTAATGACTGAGCCTGTGCAGAGGCCACAAGGAGAAGACAAAGGAATGGGAACAGCGTTTTTTTGATCATAATTATTCGATTTCATAGTCCATAATAACGCCTTCGAGGTCTTTGTCGGGCGAATAATCCAGTACCGCAGTAAGTGTATACAGGCCGGGAGCCATATTTTCGGGCAGGCTGAGCTCCAGGGTTCTGTTTACTCCCGGAAGGATGGTAAATTCACGGGGATCCAACTGTGTCTCTTCAGCGGTTTGCAGATCAGAGATAATAAGATACACTTTGCCTTTAACCAGTACATCTCCAATATTTTTAACATCCACAGCAACGGTTTTTCCTTTTTCAACATCCCGGAAGTTGGAAATGGTGGCAGCAACATTATTATACGATGCCGGCGTTTGAAACAGATAGACCCCTACACTGGGGTTGATGGTAACACCTGCCTTGGTGCTTTTATCGGCACTCATGGTTTCATTTTGCTCCTTGGCTTCCTGAACAAAAAGCATCGACCATTTGGTGGTGTTGGCAGAAGGATCATCAGGGACACGCATAATTATCGATACCTTGCGGCTTTCATTGGGCTGAAGCTCGAAGAATGGCGGGTTTATCGTTACCCAGTCGGAACACGATTTAGCGCTGGTCCCTGCCGGCAGGTAAGAAACATTACCTTCTTCCGATACTTCCCAGTCACTTAAAACCATAGTATAACTCTTTTTTGAATCCATATGGTTCTTGATATTTAACATCATCTGCCCGCTTTGGCCCGGCTCAAGGTTAAAGTCCATGCGCGTAGGTGCTACCTCAAAACGTTGTGCCCTAACATTGTTTACTCCTATCATCAACATTATCAGTACCATAATGGTTATTCCGACGCGTAGATCTTTTGCTGCTTTCATATTATTCTTGTTTTTCTGTGTTAAAGATAAAAAATCTTCAGTTCTTATTATCCTCTTGAAAAATTGATTTTCCTTTTTTTCTCTTTAAAGATAAAATTTACCGACTCTTTAGCCTTGTCTTTCATTGAAACGGGAATGTTATTTTGTTCCAGCTGAAACTTACTTCCCATTATATTATTAATACTCACTTTATAGTTTCGGTTTTTTGGGACATAGAGCGTGTAATATCCCATTTTATCTGTTAAAACAGTAAACGTATTGCCTTGATCATCGGTTGCCGTAACCCGGATGTTTGCAATATCAATAATGCCTGTTTGTGAAAAATTACTTTTTTGAATATCAATCATTCCGTATATCCTTGCGGCCTGTATATAGGGAACATAATGTTTTGTGTTTTTGTTAAGATTTATTTGCTGTGCTGATCCTGAGAAGTTAAAGAAGCCCTTTAGGTCGCTTAAAGGCAATAGTTGCAGTTCATATTCACCTGCCGGCATATACGTGCAGGTTACAGTTCCGCTTTTTCCTGATAAAAGTGCAGCGTTTTTGAATTTTACTGCCTGTCCTGCTTTGGTAAAACTTTCATCTTCCTGCAAAAGTTGCAATGAGACCTGAATATTTTCAATTCCGGGTTCGCGGGAATCATATTTGCCGTTTCCATTTAAATCTTTGAAACAAACTACCACAAAATCGTAATAGTTGGCTTTTTTTCTGTTAATATCAAAGCCTTTGCTTATAGTTGCTTCGATAGATGTGAATGAGAGTATTGCGTCTGTATTGGATCGGAATGACGATTTTAAAATAAGCTCAAGGTTGTTTTTTAGCGTGCCTTCCAACGCTGTGTTTAGTACCATGGCATCGCTGCGAAGCGTGCTGTGATCGTAGGCTCCGGTTACGTTTAGGGCCAGCATTTTTTTGTACAGGTATTGCTTGTAAGCTGCTGAGGCAGAAAATTTTTCCTCCAGCGATTGCCCCCAGTTGGTGCCTGTAATAACACCATCGGAGTAATTGAGGTTTAGGGAATATTCGCCACTTAGGCCAAGTTTCCGTTTCAATGTTGCCGTTGCCGATTTATGGAATGCCCTGTCGAGGACATAACCTGAATGTAAAGCATCCCGAATACCAATAGTTACTTCTGCACGGTACTGCATACGTGTGCCGTACGAATTGGCCTTCAGGAAATAGTTGTATTCATCGCTTTGCCATACATTGTTGCCAGAGGCATCCTGCGTAAGATTTTTATAGGTTACTCCGGTGATAATACGCGTTTTACGAATTGATGGCAATGATAACTGTGCCGTAGCCTGTTCGCTTACAATTTCATAATCGGAAGAACCATCGGATTTCTGCAACTGCTCCTTTTTGCTGTTTGCATAAATGCCACTCACCATAAAACCTTTTTTACCCAGCCGAACCCCGGCGGATCCCCTCGCGGTATTAGAATATTGTTCCCGGATCTCTGTGTCCAGTAACCGGTATTCATTGTAGGCATTCAAAGTGACAACATCTGAAATTCTGCCACGATAATTTACTTTGTGCTCATAATTTATTGCGTCAATACTGTTCTCAGAATTCGCCATTGTTTCGTAGTACAGGCCCTGATAACTTACTGTATTGCGGGGTGCAAAGGTTAAAGAACTGACATTCCTGAGGCTTCTTGTGCGGGCATCCACGAGGCTGTTGTCGCTATAAGCCCCGCTGTTCATCATCGAAAAAACCTGTGTTGTCAGCTCATGTCCTGCCGCAACACTATAGCTCTTTTCCAACAGCGATTTGTTGGCAAACAGGTAGATATTGTTGTAATCACCCAGCCGTTGTTCCAAATCACCATAAAAACTGTTTCTAACATACAGGTTTTTGCCAAGAAATGACCCTGAGGAGCCAAATCCGCCTTCGAAATGTTTTGTCGAGTAATAAAGCTCTATGTCGTTGTCGCTCCAAAAATCATTGATATCGAAGATATTTCTGGAATATAAACGATAAACCATAAACTGATCCTTCTTCACAGGAATGCGACCCCGGAAAAAAGTTGTTGTGATTGGAACACTCAATGTATTGTACATCCGCGTTTTTGTCCCAATAATATTCAGCGGTAATATTTTGGCATTCGAAAGGTTGTCGTATTCCCCCGGCAAACGGATAAAACGGATATTCTTTTCTTTCAGATCCATATCCGTGGCAGCGGAAACAGAAAGCATGGCATCACTAAAAGGGGTGATAAGAAAATACCGGTTGCAGTTAACCAGAAGGTTTAAGGTTGTGTCGCTCTGTGGGGCGACGGTAAGTTTTTCCGGGGGTTTTTTGGCTCCTGTAGGTAATTTCAGCTCTTCCGATTCTTTATAGGTGAGTTTATAGTTTTCTTCAACATTACCTTTATTCTCGATGGAAAACGAAAAAGGTGCCTGCACTGATTCGGGTTGAAAGTACACTGAAGGCTCATCAATATCCATGGTCCAGTTGCGGTTAACTTCCATTATACAATGTGTGATAGCCTTGTCGATAAGGGTATTGGAAGCATTGTAAACTTCAGCTGATATGGTGTAGGGCTTTCCTGCCGGAGTTGTTTTCGGTATATTTATCCTCAGAGGTACGGGCTTGGTTTTACCGGCGGCGATTTCCAGGGTTGATGGTACAGTGGTCATTGTCTTCCACTCCTGTGGCAGTGTAACAACAAGCGTTACCGGCAATGTTGCATTGGTGTTGTTTTTTATTTTAATAACATTGAAATAGAGCTTTTCGGGGTTGAGCTCTATGGAGTCTTTTACAAAAGTTATCGTAGCCAAATCAGCGCTTTCGGCAATTTGTGCCAGAAGCCCTGTGGGCGCTGACAGTGCCAGAAACAGTGATATGAAGACGATAATTTTTTTCATACAGGATAATTATTCCTTACACCATTGTTGAATGAAATCCTTTGCCTGCTGATGCCCCAGCCGCTGAGCCTGCTTCATGTCGTTGCAACCGGCCAGCGTATCTCCGGTTTTTGCAGCTGTATATCCACGATAAAAAAAGTAGGATGCATTATTCCCGTCAATATTTATCGCATTGGAATATGCTGTTCTTGCCTGCTGAAATTTTTGTTGATAGAATAACGCATTGCCCAGGTCAAAGTAATAGTGTGCTTTTTTATCGTTTAACGTAATTGCTTTGTTAAGCTGTTTTTCAGCATTGGCATAGTTACCTTTCAAGGAGTATGCCAAACCTGCATGATGCCAGGCATCGCCGTTGCCGGGGTCGGTCTCTGCAGCTTTTTCAAAGTGTTTTATGGCCTTGTCATATTGCTTATTGTTAAGTAAAAGGCTTCCTCTTGCATCCCACGCTTTGGAAAAATCCGGGTTTAATTTCAGGGCTTTGCCATAATCCCGCAGTGCTCCTTCGGTATCTCCCATGTTGTTCCTTAAAAAGGCCCTGTTTACATATGCCATAAAATCTTCCGGGTTCATCTCTATGGCTTTGGTATAATTATCCAGGGCTTCTGCGGGTTTATTGCCCTGAATGTACGCATCGGCGCGAAGCATATATACCTGAGCCTCCGGATGCCCGTGGTCGATAACAGCACTCCACAACCGGATGCTGCCGGTTCGGTATGTTGCCTGCTGTCGGGTTAGCAATACAAAGGCTATCGCAATAATGGCAGATGCTATGTAAAAAGTGCCCTTTTTGGCAAGTAGATTCTTTCTGTTTAAAAAATGTAATATTGTGAATATGATGACTCCAACGGACAGGTATAGATATCGGTCAGCAATGAATTGTCGACTGATGAAGAACATTGGCAGCGTGAGGCCCATCTGAATTAAGAAGAATAAATACCCAAACAGCAACTCCGGAATTTTATGGCGGAAAATAATTCCTGCCACAAGTATGCCGGCAGCAATAACTGCGAGGATGTACCATGCTGTCAGATTAGTGGCGGGCGATGGGTAGGCAACATAGGGTGAAAGAAACAGCGGGAAAACAATGTTTTTTAAACTCAACAGCAATGATCCTCCTGAAAGGGCAAGCTGTTCGGGCAGACTATAGGCATTTTCCAGATCTGTGGTCAGCGTCTGCCACGACTCCCGTGAGTGAAGGGCTACAATACCAAAAGCAATGGAAAATGCAAAAAGAATAACCTTTTCCGGGTGTAAACGCTTCAATTGATCGCGGTATAAAAACAGGTCCATCAGTAACAGCACAACGGGCAGTGTAATGGCTGAGGCTTTTGAAAGCATAGAGAGTAACCCGTACAGAACTACCAGAGTGATATTTTTGAGGTTGCTGTGTTCTTTTAATTTTATATATTGATTTACAGAAAGTAAGTAAAAAAGTGAAAACCATAATGTTGACCGTGAGGAGATCCATAATACCGGTTCGGCCATTACAGGGTGTATGGCAAATAGTGCTACGGCGATGAGTGCAATATCATTGCGATCGGTGAAATGCTTTAATATTTGAAATAATAGCAGCGTGTTGAAAAGATGCAGCAGCAGACTGACCATATGATAACCCAGGGCTGAATCACCCCATAGCGAATATTCAATGCCATATAAAACAGAGGTTAGTGGCTGATACATGCCCATTACAAATGATGAAAACAGCTCAGGGACGGTTTTGAACGACAACCCGGTTACCAGGGGATTGTTAAAAACCTGGTAACTGTCGTCCCAGTTGAGCCATTCAGCCCTGAAAAGGGGCGAAAAAGCAATTGTTGCGATAAGGATGAAAAGAAGTAAAACGATTGGTTTTTGGCTTTTCCGTGTGCTGTTTTGCTGCTTCATGTACACTGTTTTTTTCAAAAATACGAAAAAGCAATGCAGTATTTTAGCCGAAAGACAATTTCTTAGGCAATATCCATATATTTCCGGTCCTCGTTGTTGATATCACCAATTTCTCACACTATTTCATAGCCAATGTTTTTAGAGTTCCGGACGAACCATTTTGTAAATCTTGTCAGAACGTCGTAAAAAGGTTTCGCTGGGCACAGAACAACTGATTCCTTTTGCTGCTGTGTCGGCAGTTTTATAATCCACCCGTATCTCTTCAACTTTATATTCAACAACACCCGTTGTGGGGCCTGTAATAATCAGATCGTCGCCAATGGAAATGCTGTCTGTTTCGAGTTTTATTTCCGCAACTTTCAGTTTGGTGAAATAATTGGTTATGGTGCCAATGTATTTTTTTATGCGTGTGGCTCTGTTGCCATAAAGTTCAGCCCATTCACCCATTTTTCTTCCCAGGTAATATCCTTCCCAGAAACCACGGTTAAAAACCGATGCCAGGCGTTCATTCCAATGGTCGATTTTCTCCTGCGTATAAGTGTTGTTCTGCCAGGCTTCGACGGCTTCTTTGTAGCATTGGGTAACGGTTTTAACATAATCTGCCGATCTTCCGCGGCCTTCAATTTTCAATACCGTAACTCCTGCATTGAGCATCTGATCGAGAAATTCGATTGTTTTAAGATCTTTTGGCGACATAATGTACTCGTGGTCAATGGCAAGCTCTATTTCTCTGTCGCGGTCGAACACCTGATAGGGTCGTCGGCAGAGCTGATAACAGGCGCCTCTGTTGCCACTGGCTTTGGGCCCGTATGTGTCAAGGCTCAGGTAACATTTCCCGGAGATGGCCATACACAGTGCCCCATGAGCAAACATCTCAATGGATACCAGCTCCCCGGAAGGGCCTTTTATCTGCTCACGCTCAATGGCATCTTTTATGGCTTTTACCTGGGTAAGGTTGAGCTCCCTGGCAAGGACCATCACATCGGCATAGCGTGAATAGAGCTTTATGGCTTCAATGTTGCTGACATTGGCCTGGGTGCTCATATGTACTTCAATGCCTGCCTCATATGCATAATTGATAACACTCAGGTCGGTGGCAATAATGGCCGTTATACCACAGGTTTTGGCCTCATCAACAAGCTGTTTCATCTCCTCCAGCTCGTTGTCGTAAATGATGGTGTTGAGGGCCAGATAGCTTTTCACGCCATGGGCCTTACAACGGGTAGTGATCTCTTTTAGGTCTTCAACAGTAAAGTTGTGCGATGATGACCGGGAACGCATATTAAGCTTTCCAACGCCAAAATATATGGAATCTGCTCCGCCCTGTATTGCTGCCGTCAACGACTCCCAGGATCCTGCCGGAGACATGATTTCGATCTTTTTCATAGAAATATTTTTGCAAATATAAGCATATATAAATATCCCGTAAATACTGATTTTATTGCTTTTAACAGTGCTTTTGCGCTTTTTTTTAAAAAAAAGCGGGGTTTAGGGTATTACCTTTTTGAAAAAACCGGATTAATAAGTGGGTTTGGTTATTTATTATCCTGCTTACCACAGGAGGAATTTTTTTTAGCAAGTTGATATTTGTATCGCCCGATGCAAATTTGTTCAAACGTATCTTTAAATGTTTGACACCGCAACTGCGAACTTTTTCATGACAACGGGATGCAAAATCCTAAAGCTTGCCAAAAGCGCCACATTTAAAACAATGTGGTGCTTTTTTTTGTGCAAAAGTGCTGTTGTACTGTCGTGCCTGGTGTTAATAGCGCTACGGCATTACAATTAATGAAGCGATTTTTTTGGGGATATCTGTGTTGTCGTAATAACCTCCAAAAATTTCTGAACCATTCCCGATGCTATGTACCGGTAGTGGCATGGCAGTATGCGAAAAGGTGGTCCAGGCAATACCTGCCTTCTCCGATAATATGTGCGTTGCAGTAATGCTTACCGGTTCGTAATACCCATATCTGACAACATCATCGTCGGTTCTTGTGTATGTGGGATCGAATGATGCCTTCCATGCACGCTTCAGGCGGAGACTGTCGTAACCGTTGATGGCTACGACACTTCCAAGGCCAAAATATTCATCCACTCTGGTCATTATGGTCTCATAAGCGGGCTGCTGAAGACTTTTCATCTCTTTTTCAATAACCTCCAGGGATGCTTTCTGATGTGCCAGGGATTTATAATTGGCCTCTTTTCCTGCCAGTGTATTGCCCATACTCAAGCCACCGGTTTCATGATCTCCGGTAACAATAATCAGGGTTTCTTCCGGATGTTGCAGGAAAAACTCCATGGCCTTGCCAATGGCCTTATCAAAATCAACAACCTCATGAACCACTGTTGCGGCATCATTGGAATGGCATGCCCAGTCGATTTTGCCTCCTTCAACCATCATAAAAAAGCCATCTTCATTGTCCAGAACCTCAATAGCTTTCTCCACATAATCTGCTAATTCCGGGTCGCCGGCATTGTTATCGATGGCATAGGGCATGGCACTGCCGCTTTGCAATACCGGATTTATGGCAATGATTTTTTCATCGCTGTTATCCAGTGCCATAAGCGCATCCTTCGAATCAATGATGGTATAGCCTTTTTCGCGGGCGTATTCAAGCATGTTTTTTTTGTTTTCTGCTTTTGTGCCTTCCTGATCCTGTTGGGTATATTTTTCTGAATACTGATTGTCAGACTCCAGCCCTTCAGGGTTACGGTAGCCGCCACCGCCAAAGAAGTCAAAATCCGAGTCAGGCAGCTGCATGCTGATTTCATAGTACATATTGCGCGAATCGGCATTGGCATAAAATACTGCCGGTGTGGCGTGATCCAGTGATACACTGGAGAGAATACCGACTTTCATACCGTTTTCCTTTGCAATATGTGCAACACTTTTAAACGATTCTGTAGCATCGGAGTTTTTCATTATCCTGCCATTACCAGTTTTTTTACCCGAAGAGAGCGCTGTTCCTGCAGCTGCGGAATCAGTAATTTTATGTGATTTGCTGTAGGTTGTGATAAATCCTTTTTGGGGCATCCCGGTGAAAAAGAGCTTCGGGTCCATATTCTCCGTATCATAGGCACCAAGATAGCTTTCAGTAAGCTGCTCCTGACCAAGGCCCATTCCGTCTCCGATAAAGAAGAATATGTATTTGGGCGATTCCTGTGTACGGCTGCATCCGGCAAAAATAATCAGTGCCAGCAATGCAAAAGTGATCGATAATGCTTTTTTCATAATGAGGATTTTTTTAGAATACAAAAATAAGCACTGAGCCACAATATTGTTCAGTGCTTATCTTTTTTTTTAACATTCTTAATAATTACTTCAGGTAGAGGTCGAAGTAATTGGATATTTTTTCATACAAATGCATTCTGTCTTTCCCTCTGACATTATGCTCATGCCCCGGGTAAACAAAATAGTCGATCTGTACGCCTTCTTCAACGGCTTTTTGAATCAGTGATAAGCTGTGTTGCCAAACGACTACAGGGTCCATGGTACCATGAATAACCAGCGCATGGCCTTCCAGGTTGCCAATATAGTTGAGCAGACTTGCGTTGTTATATCCTTCGGGGTTTTCCTCCGGTGTGTCCATATAGCGCTCACCGTACATGATCTCGTACCATTTCCAGTCCACGACAGGGCCACCGGCACAGGCCACCTGAAAGGTTCCGGGGTGTTTAAGCATCATCGATAAGGTCATAAATCCACCATAGCTCCAGCCATCAATACCCATGCGGGTGCTGTCGACGAAAGGCAGCGATTTCAGGTGCTCGACGCCAATCATCTGGTCTTCAACTTCCAGAACGCCAAGGTTACGGTGAATGGCCTGCTCAAAATCTGCACCACGGAAATTGGTCCCGTGATTGTCCATGGTGAATACCACATAGCCATTCTGCGCCATATACATGTCAAAAAGCCCTGCTCCGGCCATCCATGAATCATTCACCAACTGCGAGTGGGGCCCTCCATAGACATAGAAAAATACCGGATACTTTTTGGAAGGATCGAAATCAGCAGGTTTTATCATTCTGCACCATAGGTCTGAGCCATCGTTTGCCTGAAGTGTAAAAAGCTCATATTGCCCCGCATTGTATGCGTCCAGCGGATCGTTATCCTCAAGTATTGTTCTTACAATAGTGCCTTTATTATCAATCAACTGGTATTCGCGACAAATATCGGTGCTGGTGTAAATATCGATAAAATATTTGCCTGTTGTTGAAAACAGCGCTGTATGTGTTCCGTGCTGTGGCGTGAGACGCTCCGTTTCAAGGGTTTTTATGTTTAACGAATAAACGTGTTCTTCTACAGGGCTTTGTGCGCGGGATGTAAAGAACATTGTTTTACCTTTTTTATCAAAGCCAAGAATGGTTCCGTCATCCCAATTACCATTTGTTAGCTGCGCGATAAATTTGCCGTTATGATCGTAGAGATAAAAATGGTCGTAGCCGTCGCGGTAACTTTTCGCAATAAATTGTCCGGCAATGGCGTCATGAAAATACAATGGCATTTCCGGTTCTACATACTGATCATCTTTTTCTTCGTAGAGCATCTTCAGAAATGCGCCTGTTGCTGCATCGTATTTATTTAGGCGTAAATGGTTCTGTTCTCTGTTGAGTATGCCAATATAAATATACTCCTCCGAAGGATCCCATGATACCATGGTGAGGTATTGCTCGCTGTTTTTCTCAGTTTCGGCGAGAACTGTTTTTCCGGTTTCGGTGTCATATATTGCAAGCATCACCTGATGACTTTTCATTCCGGCCATGGGGTAGCGGGTGTTGCTTACCTCTGCTGTCCGGGTTGTAATATCCACCAAAGGATAATTGGTGACCATTGATTCGTCCATTTTGTAAAATGCCAGATAACGACCCTCCGGCGACCAGAAAGTACCTTTTGTGATACCAAATTCATTTCGCGCTACTCGTGAGGAACCATTGAGAAAGCCTTCAGCGGCATCATCAGTAACCTGAGTTTCTTTGCCCTTGAGGCTGATAAATACGTTGTCGTCTTTTGTATAGGCTACTGCAAAGTTTTTTTCATTGATATCTACGTTTTCCGCATCTTCCGGCCAGCTGTTTTTTTGCTGTATCAGGTTTTCTTCCGGAGTACATACAAATATATTATTGGATGTTTTATACGAAAATGAAGCATCGGATATCCATTTTATGGATGGAAAACGATGAATACTGTCAAGATTTGCATCATGAAGCAACGTGTTTAGGATATCAAGATCCATCATTAAATTTTCATCGCCGTTTTTTGCATCTACACGTAAAAGTGAGTTACCATTTTTATAGGTATAGGTATCGCTGTCAGGTATCCATGCCGGGTTTGATATCCTTTGGGGATATAATTCCGGGTTCATCCAAACGCAATCTTCCAGGGTTAGTTGTTTGTCCTGTGCAACTATTTGTAACGACAAAACAAGAGCAGTACATACCGCAATTAAGGTAAAAAAGTGTTTCATGGGTTATCTCTTATGTTTTTTTTTCTGATGCCAAATGTACAACTTTATGGCATATGGCGAAAATAGTCCAGCTGTTGAACAATGTACTGCATATATTACGTTTATTGATGACATGCTGTGTTTTTTAAGCATTGGATTAGTTGTTTAATCATGCCGGAGATCGGTTTTAATGCGGAAAATGTTGATAATTATCTGAAAACTGTATCTTTGCGGCCGAAAATTGTTAATTATGGAAGTTAAAGAAATGACAAAGACACTACCTTATAAGATAAAGGATATCTCTCTGGCAGAGTGGGGACGCAAGGAAATCGCGATAGCAGAAAAAGAGATGCCCGGATTAATGGCATTACGTGAGAAGTATGGTAAAGAAAAGCCTCTTACAGGTGCACGTATTACAGGTTCGTTACATATGACCATCCAAACCGCTGTTCTTATACAGACACTCGTGGAGCTGGGAGCAGATGTGCGCTGGGCCAGTTGTAATATCTTTTCTACTCAGGATCATGCCGCTGCTGCTATTGCTGATGCCGGTGTTCCTGTATTTGCCTGGAAAGGCGAAACCCTGGAAGAATACTGGTGGTGTACCCGTGAGGCTCTGAGCTTCCCCGACGGTAAAGGCCCTCATATGATCGTTGATGACGGTGGTGATGCTACACTGCTGGTTCATAAAGGTTTTGATGCTGAAAATGATGCTTCAACCCTGGATGTGAAACCATCGAACCGCGAAGAAGCTGCAATACTGGATATCCTGAAGGAAACACTCAAGCAGGATAATCAAAAATGGCACCGTGCTGTTGTTGATCTGAAAGGTGCTTCTGAAGAAACTACCACTGGTGTACACCGCCTCTATCAGATGATGGAAAATAATACCCTGTTATTCCCGGCTATCAATGTGAACGACTCAGTGACCAAATCGAAATTCGATAACCTTTACGGTTGCCGTGAATCACTTGCTGATGGTATTAAAAGAGCTACAGATGTGATGATTGCCGGCAAAGTAGTTGTTGTTCTTGGTTATGGCGATGTGGGTAAAGGTTGTGCGCACAGTATGCGTAGCTATGGCGCCCGCGTTATTGTTACCGAAATTGATCCCATCTGTGCGCTTCAGGCTGCCATGGAAGGCTTTAAGGTTACAACCCTCGAAGATGCCCTGCCCGAAGGCAATATCTTTGTAACCTGTACCGGCAACCGCGATGTCATCACTGCTGATAATATGCTCAGTATGAAAGATGAAGCTATCGTTTGTAATATTGGCCATTTTGATAATGAAATTCAGGTTGACACACTTAATGAAACCCCTGAAGTAACGAAAATCAATATTAAACCACAGGTGGACAAATATGAACTTCCTTCAGGAAACTGCATCTATATTCTTGCAGAAGGTCGTTTGGTGAACCTTGGTTGCGCTACAGGGCACCCCTCGTTCGTAATGAGTAATTCATTTACAAATCAAACACTCGCTCAGCTGGAACTTTGGCAGAACGATCTGGAAAAGAAAGTTTACCGTTTACCCAAGCATCTTGACGAAGAGGTTGCTCGTCTTCACCTTCCTCAGATTGGCGTTAAGCTGACAAAACTTTCTAAGGAGCAGGCCGATTATATAGGTGTTCCTCAGGAGGGCCCTTTTAAACCTGAACATTACAGATATTAAAAGCGAAAAAATAATTTTCCCGGGGCTGTTTCGAATTGATTCAGCCCTTTTTTTTAATTGTAAATGCGCAGCAAATGCCCGTCGATAAGTGATGCATTATACTGTTTAAGAGGTAATTCTGCCGGGCCTTCAATGGGAAAGCCATCCGTAAGTAAAAATTTGCTTCCACAATGGTAGTCAACAGCTATCGATTCCCACGGATCTACAACAACCAGCGCCTCGTCGTCATATGGATCGTATGGGCAGGCCTGGTCAAAAGCATAAAAGTCCGACTCCGTGGCACGGTAAATGATAATGCCTTTGTAACCTCGTGTGGTATCAATATACGATCCGCCGACAATATTCAGGTCGGTATAGGAGGGAAGAAAAAGATCCACCTCGAAGTTTACTTTTACTTCAGGAATATAATCCTGCTGATTGTCGTTACAACCCGAAAAGAGAGCCGCGATGAAAATTATTATCAGGATATTCAGATTAAAACGTTTCATATCAATATTTTTTACAAAATAACAAAAAAATACAATTCGTATAAACGCGTTGTATATTTGCATGGAAAACGGAACAAGCACATGCATCCAATGAATATAAAGGGTAAGAAATATTTTTTGTATTTTCTGATTTTAACACTTCCGGCAGGCTTTATATCATGTAAAAGTAGTGAAGGCTTTAAAAATCAGGAGCAATACGAGCGTCAAAAAGCTAAGGATAGCCGAAAAGCAGAGCGGGAATTAAAAAAAATGCGTAAAGCACATATGGATAATCAATCGGAGCAGACCAAAGCCATGATGAAAGCCACCCGAAAGAAAGCGAAAGAGATCAATCGTTTCCGGCGTAAATAATATATAAGGTGTAAAAATAAGTCTGTTGCCAATAAAAGCTGTTTTTTTTTTATCTTTACCGGGTTTAAATAAACCCGCGCGCATGAGTTTCGAAGAATTATTACCCATTTTGTTAGGCCTATTCTGGATTATAGTGATCCCGATCATTAAATCCAATAACCGAAAAAAAGCATTACAAAAGCCTGTACATCACGATTCTGATGATGTAGAATATGCAGATGATGGGCCCCAACAGCCTGAAAAAGATATTTTTAGTGAATTATTTGGTCTTCCAAAACAGGAACCCCAAATGGAATATGAAGAAATTTCCCCTGAGCCTGAAACCCGCATGCAGGAACCTTCGTTAAATGATTTTTCTGATTTTGAAAATGAAGAGTTGCCTGATGAAGGAATAAGTGCGTTTGATTATGATAATTTTGAAAATTCTCCGGCAACGTTTTCGGACGAACAGGAGACTATATATAGTGGTATTGATCTAAATCTTAAGGAAAACATAAAACAGGCGGTGATTTTTTCAGAGATTCTGCGGCGCCCATATGCTGATTAACAGTATTTTACAGTCAATTTTCAGCAGATATTTTTTTTTTGGGTAGTTGCTGTTTTTCTTTTTAACTTTACCGCCCTATTGCGCGGAAATAAATGTTTATCTAACATAAAACTGTATGGTATGTTAAAAAAGTTACTTTTAACCCTTGGAATCGTACTATTTACGAGTGTGATGGTATTTGCCCAGGACGGAACCCTGAAGGGTCAGATTGTGGATGCGGATACAAAAGAACCCATCCCCTTTGCCAACGTCGTGGTGATGGTTGACGGGGTGCAAAAAGGTGGTGCTTCAACAGACTTCGACGGCTATTATACAATTAAACCAATTGTTCCCGGTCGTTATGATGTAAAAGCCACCACAGTAGGTTATCAGCCTCAGCAATTTAACGGAGTAATTATTTCTGCTGATAAAATCACTTATCAGGAATTTTTGCTTTCTAACAGTGCTGTAAACCTCGAGGTAGTTGAAATTAAAGAGTATGCTGTGCCTCTTATCTCTAAAGATAAAACACAGTCTGGTGGAACAATGACATCAGAAGAAATTGCAAAAATGCCTAATAAATCTGCCGGAGCTGTTGCTACAACGGTTGGTGGTGTATTCTCTCGTGATGGTGAAGTAGGTTCACTTCGTGGTCAGCGCTCTTCCGGAACCGTATACTACATCGATGGTATCCGTGTTACCGGTAACTCAAACCTCCCTGAATCGGCAATTGACCAGGTGAGCGTTGTGCTGGGTGGTGTGCCCGCACAGTATGGTGATGCTACCGGTGGTATTATCTCAGTTACTACGCGTGGCCCAAGTCGTTCCTTTGGAATGGGTATGGAAGCCAGAACTTCTGAGTTTCTTGATGCTTATGGATACAACTATTTAGGCCTGAACCTTAATGGTCCCCTGATCAAATCAAAAAAAGACGATGTCGCTCTTATGGGTTATTTTATCTCTGGTGATGTTACTTACCGTGAAGATTCACGACCTACTGCTCAGGGTATCTGGGTTGCCAATGACGACTACCTCAGTTACCTGGAAGAAAATCCTTTCCGCCCCTCAGGAACAGGGTTCGGTGCCTATTATAACTCAGAATTTACTACTAAGGATAATTTGCACCTTTCAAAGTCAACCCTCAATACAGAAAGTCTAAGAACAAACATTCAGGGTAAGCTTGACTTTAAAACAGGACCCAATGTGAACCTAACCATTGGTGGTAACTATACTTATGCTGCTGGTAATGATTTTAACTTTGTTAATTCAATGTTTAATTACGACAGGAACTCTGCATACAGAAATCAGACATGGCGTGTTTTCGGTCGTTTTACCCAGCGTTTCCCTACGGATAATGAAGAAGCAAAAATTAAAAATATCTACTATACCATTCAGGCCGACTATACAAAAGTCGATTACAAAAATATGGATGATATGCATAAGGAAGACCTCTTCCGTTATGGTTATGTAGGTAAATTTGATACCTACACGGTGAATTCATATGAATATGGCTATGACTCGGTAATGGGCGTTGTTGCCAATATCCATAATGGTTTCCGTGATACTCTGGTTGATTTCTCCTGGTCGGAAGTGAATCCTGTGCTTTCAAATTATACAAAAGCATATTATAACTTATATGATGAGGTTACCGGTAACTATCAGAACCTTGACCAGATTGTTCTCGGACAGGGCCTTATCAATGGTATTACTCCTTCTGCTGTTTATGGCCTTTGGGGCAACCCCGGTGTTCCGCAAACGGGTTATGGTATTACTGATAACCAAAAACTGGGTATCAGCCTGAAAGCTTCTGCCGATATTGGAAATCATGCCATTAACTTTGGCTTCCAGTATGAACAGCGACGTAATGGTGGTTATTCCTATGCCCCTGTAAACTTCTGGACTGTGATGCGTGGCCTTACCAATGCCCATATTGAGCAGATTGATGTTAACAATCCTATAGCTGTTTATCGCGATGGCATCTTTCAGGATACCATTAATTACCACCGTATTTATGATGCTGAGTCACAACGTGTTTTTGATGCCAGCCTTCGTGAACGTCTTGGTCTTAGCGTTACCGGTACCGATTATATTGACATCGATTCTTACGACCCCGACAGCTATACAATCAGTTATTATGATGAAGATGGAAACCGAAAAACCGGTCAACTTGACGGCCCTCTTTCTGTGGATATGTTCAGCGCTGATGAAATGCTGAATAATGGTAATGCCCTTGCCGCATGGAGAGGTTATGATCATGCAGGTAATAAACTGACTTACAATCCCAGCTTTGCTGACTTCTTTACCGAAACTGATGATAATGGAGTATATACCCGCCCGATAGGTTATTTTGAACCTATTTATATGGCCGGTTATATTCAGGACGTATTCTCTTTCCGCGATCTTATCTTTAACATTGGTCTGCGTGTCGACCGCTTCGACGCCAACCAGATGGTAATGAAAGATCCATACCTATTATATAACGCACGAACAGTTGATGAAGTTTCCGACCTTGGTGATCACCCCGGAAACATAGGTGAAGATTATGTTGTTTATGTAGATGATGTACAAAATCCATCTGCAATAACAGGCTATCGTGATGGTAGTGTATGGTATAATGCTGAGGGTATTGAAATCAGTGACCCGGAGACAGTCCTTGATGCAGGTTCCGGTGTCAATCCTTACCTCGTTGATCCTAATAAAGAGGAAGTGTCACCAGATGCTTTTGAAGATTATAACCCTCAGATTAACTGGTTGCCACGAATTTCATTCTCCTTTCCGATTTCTGATGAGGCTCTCTTCTTTGCACATTACGATATCCTGACCCAGCGTCCTACTACTGCTGCGGTTATATCACCAACAGATTATCTGTTCCTGGCTTCAGAAAACAGCCCTACAATCAGTAATCCAAACCTAAGAACTGAGAAGACTATTGATTATGAATTAGGATTCCAGCAGAAACTTAACAGTACAAGTTCACTTTCTATTTCTGCATTCTATCGTGAAATTCGCGATCAAATTCAGATATTCCGTTATACTGCTGCTTATCCAAAGACATATTATTCTTATACAAACCTTGACTTTGGCACAGTAAAGGGTCTTACTGTAACCTATGACCTCCGTCGTACAAATAATGCCCGTGTACGTGCTGCTTATACGCTGCAGTTTGCCAATGGTACCGGGTCGGATCCTAATGCTGCTGCTGCACTGGTAACTTCAGGCCAGCCCAACCTGCGTACACTGACTCCTCTGAATCAGGACCGTCGTCACTCCATTAACCTTCTTCTTGATTACCGTTGGGGTGAGGGTAAAAAATATAATGGTCCTCGTACGGAAAGAACAAAGTCTGATGGTACAATAAAAACCATTAACTGGCTTGAGAACTTTGGGGCTAACGTCACGGTAACAGGTGGTTCAGGTACCCCATATACACAGTCTTCCAAGATTTATCCTCTTGGTGGTTCACGTGTTATTAAAGGTTCTATCAATGGTTCACGTTTACCGGCTCAGTTCCGTATGGATCTTCGTGTAGATAAAGACTTCAAACTTAATGTTGGTAAAGACGGCAAACGCTCAACATACCTGAATGTTTACCTGCAGGTATTAAATGTACTTGATACTGAAAACATTATGAATGTTTATGCTGCTACCGGTAACCCAAATGATGACGGATATCTTGCTGCTTCGGAATATCAGAATCAGATTAGTCAGCAGTTGAACCCTGAATCGTATATCGCACTTTATGAGCTGCGTATCAACAGCCCTTATAATTACAGTTCACCACGCCAGATTCGTATTGGTGTAATGTATAACTTCTAAGGTTGGAGAATAAAGAATAACCATTAGTGAAAAAGGAAAAAATAAACAGATTATGAAAAATATACTCAACGCTTTATTCATTGTTCTTCTCTGCCTTGGCTTAACGGTTAATGTCAGTGCAGAGGAAGTGAAAGGGCACGGGAAAAAGACAGCACGGGTGAAGGCTTCTGCAGCCGGATGTTTGCCCGGAGCAGGGTTTAAATACCTTGACGTGAACAACGTACGCTGCCGAATTAATACCGGTGGTGATATGTGGTGGGATTTTGATATCCCTCAGTATGAGATTCCCGCAGGCTCAAAAAAAACCTCAATGTTCTCTGCCAGCCTCTGGGTCGGTGGTGTGGATGTTAACGATCAGCTGAAACTTGCCGCTGTGAAATTTCGTCAAGGCCCTACTTTTGGTGGTGGTAATGACTTCTGGCCAGGCCCCCTGACCATCGACGGTACCGCAGCAGTTTCTGAACAAACATGTGCTGAATACGATCAGCTCTACCCTATGGAACGTGAGTGGATCGATGAATATCTCGCATGGTGGGATGATAAAGAAAGCTATCCGGATTATACTATCCCCAACGAAATACTTAACTGGCCTGCTCACGGGGATGTATCTAAAGGACAAAGCTATTATCTGGCTCCTTTCTATGATTACGACGGAGACGGAAACTATGATCCTCTGGTAGGTGATTATCCTTATTATGATGTAAGTAACGAACTCTGCCCAAATAATTTTGCAGGTATCCCCGATTGGAGACCTACTCCTACTGCCGAAGCTGAATACTATCACTCCGGACAGCTGGATGCATGGAAATATGGTATCCTTTCCGATCAGGTTATTAAAGGTGATCAAACCCTCTGGTGGGTGTTTAATGATAAAGGAAACATCCATACGGAAACATATGGTGACCCTATTGGTTTTGAAATCAGAGCTCAGGCTTTTGGCTTCTCTACCAATGATGAGATCAATAATATGACTTTCTACTCATATGAGATTATTAACCGCTCTACATACCGCTTAACAGATACTTACTTTAGCCAGTGGGTTGATACTGACCTTGGTTATGCAAAGGATGATTATGTTGGATGTGATGTAATGCGCGGCCTTGGTTACTGTTATAATGGTAAACCTGAGGATGGCGCCGGACAGTATAATGCTTATGGTGATCAACCTCCTGCTATTGGTGTTGACTTTTTCCAGGGTCCTTATATGGATGCTGATGGCTATGACAACCCTGCATACGTAAATGCCGTGGATAGTGTTCTCGGACCATCATTTGGTGGTAGTTGTGATATCGTTAATCAGGATGGTACTTTACAGCTTATGTGGTACTATGCGGATAAATCAAAAGAAGAACTTGTTAGTGATTATTTCCTTGTTCAGTCGGAAGCAATTAACGGTGTGAACTTTGGTAACGGTATTGTTGATGATGAACGTTTTGGTATGCGCCGTTTTGTATATCATAATAACTCCGGTTCCGGAGTTCCTCCTTATATGCAGGATCCGGATTATGCTCCTGAATATTATAACTTCCTTCGTGGTATCTGGAAAGATAATACCAAGATGCGTTATGGTGGTAATGCCCACGAAACGTCCGGTGCCTATGGCCCTGACTGTTCATTTATGTTCCCCGGAACAACGGATGTCTGTGACTGGGGTACAAATGGTGTTCCTCCTGCCGGACCTAAAAACTGGACTGAGGAAACTGCAGGTAACCCACCTGAAGACCGCCGTTTTATGCAGTCTGCAGGACCATTTACCCTTGAACCGGGTCAGGTTAACTATATTACTGTAGGTATTCCCTGGGCAAAGGCCGGTTCCGGTGGCCCATGGGCTTCTGTTGAACTACTCCAGGTTGTGGATGATAAATGTCAGGCGCTCTTTGATAACTGTTTCTCTGTAATTCAGGGCCCCAATGCTCCTGATCTTACTTTCCGTGAGCTTGAAAACGAATTTATCGTTTATATCACAAACCGTAAAACCAATGACCTCGGTAATAACTTTAATGAAAGCTATCGTGAGGTAGATCCTGCAATTGAAGCTACAAACCGTGCACAGGGTACTGATTACGATCCTTATTATACCTTCCAGGGTTACCAGATTTATCAGCTGGCAAATTCTGAAGCTTCTATTGCTGATATTACTGACCCGGAACTTGCACGCCTTGTATATCAGTGTGATGTTAAGGATGGTGTTACACAACTTGTAAATCATAATTACGATCAAAGCCTTGGTGCTAACGTGCCTGTTGAAATGGTTAACGGTGAAGACGAAGGTGTTTCTCATACTTTCCGTCTGAAACAGGATGCTTTTTCCGGTGAGGCGTTTGTGAATCACCAGTCCTATTATTTTCTCGCTGTGGCATATGGTTATAATGAGTATATGAAATATTCTGCTGACCCGGCAATGCAGGAACCCGGTGTAATTGGCCTGGATGGTCAAAAGGCACCTTACCTCGCAGGTCGTAAAAATATTCGCGTCTATACTGCTATCCCTCACAAAATTGTGGGTGGTATCGTTCCCTCCGCAGAGTATGGCGACCAGCCAGCTATCACACGTTTACAAGGTAATGGTAATGGTCGTAACTTCCTCGAACCTACTGATGAAGTTATCGCTGCTATGGGTGATCTTATGCCTATTGATACTATTGTTGAAGATGATGGTACAAAACGTATTACCTCTTTCCGTGATGAAGATTACCCCATCATCAGAGAAATGGCTTATAAGCCTAATTATGGTCCGATAAATGTTAAAATTATTGATCCGCTGAATGTTCAGGCTGGTGAATATGAACTCCGTTTCGATAGCCTTTTCCGTTATATTAAATCAAATATTACGGGTGATGTTGCTTTACCTGCTGATCAGGATACTTTAGGTTTTGAAGTAGCCGGCTGGCGATTATATGACTATGCAAATCAGAAAATATACCATTCAGATACTACTATTGCTGTAGATAATGAACAACTGTTCCTTGATCTTGGATTCTCTGTAAATATTGAACAGTGTTACTACTCAGGAACCTTTAAGGTGGGTGGTATCCCGGATGGTACAGATGAAATTGCTGTTTACAATCAGCCGGAAGAGCAGAATGGTCTTTTGAATTCTGATATTATTTATGCTGACAGCTCACGCATGTGGCTTGGTGGTGTTTCTGATATTGATGAATCCGGCCCATGGAACTGGATTCGTTCCGGTACTACCGCTGACCCGGATGATGATGGTAATAATGACTGGGATGTATCTATTACTTCTGGAGGTACCGCTGAGGGTGATCCTTACTGGGATGCTGATGGTTACTTTGAGGGTGTTGTTGATGGTACCTGGGCGCCATATTTTATGTCTGCTACCGGTGAACAGGACGAAATGGGTCCTGCCTCTACTATACTTTCAAAAGATCTGCAAAAGGGTATGAAACGTTTGCATAGTATTGATGTTGTCTTTACTAATGATCAATCGAAATGGACTCGCTGCCCTGTTGTAGAAATGTGTTTCGATGAAGAACTTTCAGAAGGTGGTGCTGAGCGCTTCACTTTCCGTAAAGCCCAGTCTGTTGATAAAGATGGTAACCCTGCTCCTGTAGGTAGTGGACCAAGCAATAACCCTGAAGATCCAAACTATATCGCTGAAACCGGTATGAGCTGGTTCCCGGGATATGTTTATGATGTAGAAACCGGTGAACGCCTGAACATGATGTTTGGTGAGGATTCATGGCTCGTAGGTGAAAATGGCCGTGATATGCTTTTCAATCCAACATCGAATATGTACAGCCCTCTGATGAACCCCGGTAATCCGGATCCATCACACATCTTATTCGGCGGTAAACACTATATCTATGTCTTCGGACATACAGAAAAACTGTTTAGCAGTCAACCGGATCCTGAATTCGACAGCCCGGCATATGATGCGGGTGCATGGTTGCGTAAATCAATTGGTGATCCCGGAGACCTTTCTACAAAGAAAGCCTTTGCTTCTGCAATGTGGGTGGGTATGCCTATGGCTCGCGCTGACGAAGAATGGCTCTCCAATGATGCACGTGTTCGTATCCGGGTAGCTCGTCCTTATTCGCGCTATTACAGCACTGCAATGGACTCAGCTGATATGGCTCAGGATAACCTGAACAGAAACTTCCCTGTTTATCGTTTTTCTCTTGATGATCTCAAAACGGAAACTGATGTTATTGAGGTTGCGAAGTCTGAATTAGATCTTATCAATGTGGTTCCTAACCCTTATTACGCTTACAGTAATTATGAGGTTAACCAGCTTGATAACAGAATTAAGATTGTAAACCTGCCACGAAAATGTACCGTATCGATTTATAATGTTAGTGGTACTTTAGTACGTCAGTTTACCAAAGACGAGGAAGTGACTTCCATCGACTGGGATCTTAAAAACCGTGCCGGTATTCCAATTGCCGGAGGTGTTTATCTGATACATGTGGAAGCCCCGGGTATAGGAGAGCATACAATTAAATGGTTCGGTTCGTTACGTCCAATTGACCTTAACGCGTTCTAAAAAAGATGGATAAAAGAATTGAGAATTATTTAAAAACAGGAAAAATGAAAAATAGCTATAAAAATCTAATTACGTTTTTGCTCATCGGCTTTCTTTTAGTACCGTCAGTAACGCTTTTTGCTGGTAATAAGGACCGTTCCGGTGAGGCTGGTGCTTCCGAACTTCTAATCAACCCCTGGGCGCGCAGCTCAGGGTGGGGTGGAGCCAATGTGGCTTCTGTGAGAGGCCTTGAGGCTGCTTATGTAAATGTTGCCGGTGTGGCATTTACCACAGGTACTGATGTGGGCTTTTCCCATACTCAGTGGCTGTCAGGTTCAGGAACAAATATTTATGCTGCCGGATTTAGCCAGAAACTTACCGAAACTGGCCGCCTGGCGGTGAATATTATGAATATGTCGTTTGGTGAAATTCCAATTACTACTACAAATGATCCGGAAGGCAATATTGGTACTATTAGCCCGAATTATTTTATTTTGGCTGTATCTTATGCCAATGTGTTTTCCAATAGTATCTATGGTGGTATGACTGTCAAACTGATATCCGAGACTATCCCGGATAATTCAGCTACCGGATTTGCTATCGACGCTGGTATTCAATATGTTACCGGCGCTCAGGAAAATGTTAAGTTTGGTATTACCCTTAAAAACTGGGGAACTTCCATGAGCTATAATGGCGATGGACTGTCTATTCGTACAGTCCTTCCCGGTCAGGATGACCAGTTTACTGTGGAACAACGCTCTGCTACTTTTGAGCTGCCTTCACAATTGCTTATCGGTGGTGCTTACGACTTTCTCTTACCTTCTGAATATCGTTTGACAGTATCAGGTACCTTTGTGTCAAATGCGTTTTCTAAAGACCAGATCGTTGGTGGTCTGGAGTTTTCTCTCAAGGATCTGCTGATTATCAGGGGTGGTTATACTTATGAAGCTGATATTACCAATGCGAACAGAACGACTGTTTATACAGGTCCAAGTTTTGGAGCAACCATTAATGTGCCCTTTAACAAGGAAATAGGAAGTGGTTTCGCTATCGACTATTCTTACCGTGATACTAATCCGTGGAATGGCGTGCACAGTATCGGTATTCTCTTGAATATGTAGTGTTTAAGAATACATCATATTGTAAAAAATTATATCTTTGCAAAAAGGGCCCTTGTATTAAGGGTCTTTTTTGTCGTTTATTACGAATTCTAAAAATCATATACAATGGGTGAAACAAAATATTATACAGAAGAAGGATTGCAGAAATTGAAGGATGAATTAGATCATCTTACAAGGGTTGAACGCCCCGCCATTTCGCAACAAATTGCTGAAGCCCGTGATAAAGGTGATTTATCAGAAAATGCTGAATATGACGCGGCTAAAGAAGCGCAGGGTTTACTGGAACTGAAAATATCCAAACTTCAGGAAACTGTCCGTAATGCCCGCATTATTGATGAATCCAAACTTGATACCTCTAAGGTGCTTATTCTTTCAAAAGTGACAATTAAAAATTTGAAAAATAACGCTGTAATGCAGTATACCCTGGTACCCGAAAGTGAAGCCGATTTAAAAAAAGGTAAAATATCTGTCAATTCTCCTATTGCTAAAGGACTTTTAGGGAAAAAACAAGGGGATACAACAGAAATTCGTGTGCCCGCAGGTGTCATTCCTTTCGAAATCCTTGAAATTAGTCGTTAAACAATACCTTTTTATCATGGCAAGTATTTTTTCCAAAATCGTAGCAGGAGAAATTCCCTGTTATAAAATTGCAGAAGATGAACAGTATCTTGCGTTCCTTGATATTAATCCTCTTGCAAAAGGACATACGCTGGTGATTCCTAAAAAAGAAACAGATTATCTCTTTGATATTGATGATGATCAACTGGGTGGTATGATGGTTTTTGCAAAGAAAGTTGCCAAAGCAATTGATGCTGTCATCTCTTGCCAGCGTGTCGGTGTTGCTGTATTAGGCCTGGAGGTGCCTCATGCTCATATTCATCTGGTGCCGATAAATGGTATTTATGACATCGATTTTTCAAAACCAAAATTGAAATTATCCAACGAAGAATTTCAGGAAATTGCCAGGCAAATTTCTAATGAAGTAAAATAGTTACGAGCGGGTTTTAATAGGCCCGCTCATTCCTTCCTTCAATATAATTTATAAAAGATTTATTAACCACCTTGTTTCCTCCCGGCGTTGGATAATTGCCGGTAAAGTACCAGTCGCCCGTATGCAGAGGTGTGCACTTATGCAGGTCTTCCGTGAGCTGATAAATAATCTTTACTTCTGATTTTATCCCTGGAGGTGTTAAAAGCTGTGATATTTTGTCGCTTATTTCACCAGGAGTGAAAGGTTCGTATATATCTTTCACATAATTGACAATTTGCTCTTTGGGAAGACCTTCCTGGGCTTTGGATTTGGCATATACGGAATTAATAATGTTTTCCATGCCTCTTTCTTTGAGAAGCTCAATGGCGGCGTTAAAAGCGATAAAATCGCCCATTTTAGCCATATCTATACCATAGCAGTCGGGATACCGTATTTGAGGTGCAGAAGAGGCGATAATGATCTTCTTGGGCTCCAGACGATCGAGGATGCGAATAATACTCTTACGCAATGTTGTTCCTCTTACAATAGAATCATCCAGCACAACAAGGTTATCAATCCCGGGCCTAACTGATCCGTAAGTTATGTCATAAACATGTGCTACAAGGTCGTCGCGGGCCTGATCTTCAGTGATAAATGTTCGTAGCTTGATGTCCTTAACTGCTACTTTTTCCATTCTGGGTCGGAATTTCAGAATTTCCGCAATCCGTGCCTGATCAATGTTCCCTTGAAGAGCAGCAATACGTTCAGCATTTACTTTGTCGCAATGGTTGTTAAGTCCTTCCATCAGTCCGTAGAAGGCAACTGCTGCTGTGTTGGGAATATAACTGAAAACAGTATGCTGTATATCGTCTTCAATCGCCTTGAGCACTTCAGGTGTCAAAGCCCTGCCAAGTGCTTTTCGCTCCTGATAAATCTCCTTGTCAGTACCACGGGAGAAATAGATCCGCTCAAAGGAACACGCTCTTCTGGGTACCGGATCAGTATATTCATCAATCGTTACTTCACCGTTTTTTTTCATGATTAACGCATGTCCGGGATTAAGCTCCCGTACCTGCTCTGCCTTCAGGTTGAAAGTTGTCTGTATTACCGGTCGCTCAGAGGCGGCAACAACAACTTCATCGTCCATATAGTAAAACGCCGGACGAATTCCTGCCGGATCGCGCATGACAAAGGCATCACCATGACCCAGCATGCCTGCAATGGCAAAACCACCATCCCAGTATTTTGCTGAGTTTCTGATAATCGATAATAAGTCAATATGCTTTATGATGTGATCGGTGATCTCATGTTTTTCAAGCCCCTGTTGCTTATACCTGTTGTAAAGTTCTTCATTTTCTTCATCCAGAAAGTGACCGATTTTCTCCAGCATAGTTACGGTATCGGAGGTTTCTACCGGATACTGGCCATATGAAACAAGCTTGTCGAAAAGCTCATCTACATTGGTAAGGTTGAAATTACCTGCAAGGACAAGGTTTTTGGTTTTCCAGTTGTTGACGCGCATGACAGGGTGCAGATTGCGGATGTCATTTTTACCAAAAGTACCATATCTCA
Organism: uncultured Bacteroidales bacterium; assembly: GCA_964594665.1. Classification (GTDB taxonomy): domain Bacteria; phylum Bacteroidota; class Bacteroidia; order Bacteroidales; family BM520; genus BM520. The sequence goes on along the minus strand of CAZQNY010000017.1, from coordinate 5,077 downwards.
GATGACCCAGAAAGAGTTCGCCCGTATATTCGGCATTATCTTTCATCCATTGCACATCGAGCAACCTTTTAGGGTTCTCATCCCTGATTTGCTCAAATTTCGAAAATGTGGTATTGAAAAGATCTTTTATGGGTGACGCTGCATTGGAGCGCGAACGGTTGATATACCTTTTTCCCGGAGGCATATCAAACTTTACACAGGCCATACCTGCGCCATCTTGTCCGCGGTTGTGCTGCTTTTCCATTAAAAGCTGCAATTTGTTTACCCCGTACAGGGCAGTGCCGTATTTGCCAACATAATATTCCAGTGGCTTGCGTAAACGTATCATCGCAATTCCACATTCATGCTTTATAGCTTCGCTCATGAAGTTGTCTCCTGTCCTTAAAGCGCAAAAATACAAAATTACTTTTACCCCCATCAACTAAAATCTCCTGTGCCCCGGGGTGAACAATTCCATAGTATTTATTATACTTGTAACTCTTTTGCAGAAAACCCTGCCGCGCCATATTTGCGTCGCAGTATTAAGGGATATGAATTTTTAAAGTGTATTAACTATAAGCTATTTATTATGCGTCAAATTGTCTTAGCAATTGTTTTTTTTAGTCTTCAGGGATTATTATTCGCTCAGGTAGATAAGAGTGACTGGAAAGCCGGTGTGCCCGAAGGATGTACCTCTATAACTGTGGGGCGTCTGGCTTCTGCTGATGGCTCTGTTATTACCAGTCATACCGATGATTCACACCGTACCCGTTCGTGGATGGATATCCAGCCGGCAAAAGAACATCAAAAGGGTGCTGCCGTGAAAATGTATAAGCGTGAAGCTGACAACAGCCAGGCAATGCCTGCATATGGTCATCGTGAAATTGGTGAAATACCACAGGTAAAAGAAACGTTTGGCTATATCAATACCGCATATCCCTGTATGAATACCAAACAACTGGGTATTGGCGAATCTACTTTCGGGGGTCGTGATGAGTTGCAGTCCGATGAAGGCCTTATCGATTGCCAGCGTCTCTGCCAGCTGATGCTTGAAAGGTGTGAAACAGCGCGCGAAGCTATTACTATGGCCGACGAACTGACGAAAAAGTACGGCTGGAATGATGCAGGTGAATGCCTTACCATTGCCGATACGAAAGAGGTGTGGCATTTTGAAATCGTGGGCCCCGGAAAAGGAAAAACGGGTGCCGTATGGGTTGCTCAGCGTGTACCTGATGATCATATATCAGTGAACGCCAATGCATCAACCATAAAACAGATCAACCTTGACGACCCGGATCATTTTATGGCATCAGCGAATATTTTTGAGGTTGCTATGGAGAACGGTTACTGGGATCCTGAAAACGGCCCCTTCTCATTCTGTTATGCCTATGCGCCACACAGCCGCGCCTCCGTTGCTGCCTGGCGCCGCGAATGGCGTGTCTTCGACCTGCTGGCGCCATCTCTGGAGCTTGATCCTATGCAGGGCGATTATCCTTTCTCTGTGAAACCCGATAAAAAAGTTACCCTGCAGCAACTCGTCGATGTTTTTAAAGACTATTACGAAGGAACCCCCTATGATATGACTAAGGATATCCTGGTGGCAGATGAAGATGGCAATGCAGTGATCTCTCCGCTGGCAAACCCACATATGCCATACGATATGCTTAAAATGCTGCGCATAAACGGTGGCTGGGGCGAGCTTGGGGAAAGAACCATTGCCCGGTGGTATACCATGTATGCAACCATTATTCAGTGTCGCGACTGGCTGCCTGATGAAATCGGCGGTGTGGTATGGCTCGCTCAGGATAATGTGGCAACGTCAATCTATGCTCCTGTGTATTGTTGTGCCACAGATGTTGCAGAACCCTATAAAGTGCCCGGAAGGGTGAATGGCTATACCACCGAATCAGCATGGTGGGCCTTTAACCGTCTCGGAACCCTCACCGCTCAGCGTTGGGGCGATATGCGCCACGATGTGGATGCTGTCTGGAATCCGATGCAATCGCAGTTTTTTATCGACCAAAAAGAAATTGAAGCCAAAGCTCAGAAAATGTACAATAAGAAAAACCCTCAGGAAACGATCGACTTCCTGACTGGGTATAGCATAAAGCTTGGCGATAAAGTTGTAAAACGTGCATGGAGACTGGGTGATGAATTGTGGACGAAGTACGATGAGAAATTTTAAACATTTTTTATGTCTGAATTAAATAAGAAAAAACGCCGGATACCTCATACCTATGTGGTGGTTTTTACTATTATCCTGATTTGTGCCGGATTAACATGGTTCGTGCCGGGCGGTGAATACGTGAAGGAACAGGTTGCCGATGGCAATGGTATTATCACTGAACAGATGGTTTTTCATCCCATTGAATCTCAACCACAAACCTGGCAGGTATTTGGTGCCATGTTCAAAGGTTTTGAAAAACAGGCAGGAATTATTGTCTTTATTATCATGATTGGCGGCGCCTTCTGGATTATGAACTCCAGCAAAGCCATCGATGTGGGTATCATGAGTTTTTTGAAAAGAACCAGAAAATTGGAAAGGTTCAGGTTTATAAGGTTTCTTGGTGTCGATAATATTATTCTTTCTCTTGTATACATTATGTTTTCCACTTTCGGTGCCGTGTTTGGCATGAGTGAGGAAACCATAGCTTTTATTATAATCCTGGTGCCGCTGGCAATCTCAATGGGATATGATAGTATTGTAGGTGTGAATATCGTTTTTGTCGCTGCAGCACTTGGTTTTGCAGGAGCAATTCTTAATCCGTTCACTATTGGCATTGCGCAGGGACTTGCCGGTTTGCCACTGTTTTCCGGAATTGAATACCGCCTGTTTATGTGGATTCTGCTCACTGTTATAGGACTTGCATGGCTGCTGGTTTATGCCCGGAAGGTGAAAAAAGACCCTAAACGGTCATTGGTATATGAGGAGGATGCATATTGGCGTAAACGGGGCGAAGCAAAGGGTGATGGGGTTGTTTATCATACACCCCGTGCAGCCTGGGTGTCGTATTTTATTATTCTTATTGGCCTGATTATTTTTTCAACGCAGAATTTGTCCACTGTTATGAAAATAGGAAACAGCGTACGGTCATTACCCATGGTACCCATATGTTCGTCAATATTTGCGATCCAGGGATTCATTACCCTGCGTAAGTCTGTACATTTTTATATTCTTACCCTTTTGACCACGACAATCCTTTTTCTTATTATCGGAGTTATGGGATATGGCTGGTATATCATGGAGATCGCAGCGCTATTCTTTGCCATGGGAATCTTTAGCGGAATGGCCAAAGGCGATTCTCCCAATGAAATTACCAAACACTTTCTGGAAGGATCAAAAGACATACTTTCTGCTGCTCTTATCGTTGGCCTTGCAGGAGGTATTGTGGTTATTCTTGAAGATGGTAAAATTATCGACTCTCTGCTTCACAGCATGGCGCAATCCATGCAGGATGTTGGAGAGATTGGCGCAGTGGGGATCATGTATGTTATCCAGACAGTGATAAATATTGCTATTCCCAGTGGCTCGGCAAAAGCCGCTATTACAATGCCAATTATGGCTCCATTCAGCGATCTTATCGGGGTTTCACGGCAGGCTACTGTTGTGGCCTTCCAGATGGGCGACGGCTTTACCAATATGATTACCCCAACTTCTGGCGTGCTGATGGGTGTGCTGGGTGTGGCAAAAATACCCTATGAAAAATGGGTTCGCTGGATTGCCTGGTTTATGGCCATCCTTATTATCCTCGGATTCCTGATTTTGATTCCGACGGTAACCATGAACCTGAACGGATTTTAATTGATTTTCCCGACAGGATAGACTGGATACTTTGGAATTTTCAATATAGAATACTGAAATATCTGATCATTTGGCTTGCGTGCCAGGACCGAAAATCAGTATTCATACTTCAATATTTTATATTCAAAATTAATATAGAATTTTAAATTTATAATATATAATATTGATTTATTTGTTCAGTTGGCGCTTGCCATGAACCTGAATGGATTTTAATAGATTTTCCCGACAGGATAGACTGGATACTTTGGATCTCCCCATGGGGTTTGATGATAAAACCAGTTCATCACACCCCATTGGTTTTTTAACCAGTCAGGATTTTCTTCCACTTTTTCCTGACTTCCGCGCTGCTTTTTTAAGAGAAACGGTAAGTGACTTATATTTAGTGGGTTATTAAAATTATGCTTTCATTTTGGGTGTCCCGGCGCAGAAAACAGGTGATATTGCTTCATCGTTATTTAATTCCGCTTCGCTGCACTTTTTATTGTAACGCAGAGTAACGCGATGTTTTCGCTGAGTTTCGCTGAGTTTTTTGGTGTTTCCAATATTCGCATGTGGGTATTGGCTGGTGCGCGGTTCATGGTGGCTTCTTCCTGCGGCTGTCACCTTGAAAGTTGTTGCCTTAGCGCCTCTTTTTCTCCGCGGTAAAAAAACGTTCATTTCACCCCAGTACCAAAACAAAAAAACCGGGCGATTGGATCGTCCGGCCTTTTATCTGTAGGGTTGTTAAATATCTTAGAGAACTTCAGTTGCAGTGAATTCGATTTCAACCTGGTAAGTACCTTTTTTGAGATCCTGCTCGAAAAGGCTCTGAGAGTTCATGTCGCCTTGCTTGGTGCCCATTTCGTAGAAGATATTGAAGCTGTTATCGTCATAGTCACCTGCGTTGCTAACATCGCCGCTCTGCTCGATAAGAACTACTTCGTCGGAAGCAATTGCTTTAGGAGTACCTTCAGCATTGTTCTGGATAGTATTTGAGCCATACCAACCGATAGTGATACCGAGGTTGTCAAGAGGCATTGTAGTAGAGTTGTCTTCGTGCTGGAAAGAAGTATTTGCTTTAACACCGAATTTCCAGTTAGCAGTGGAGCTGATAGAAGCCATGTGGTAGTAATCAAAGTTTTCGTAACCACCTAAACCATTATTATAATCATCAAGTGTGCTGAATTCAAAAGTTACGGGCATGTATCCGGCGGAACCCATGTCAAGATATAAAGAAGTATTAAGTTCAGCTGTGATAGTGATAACTTTGCTGTCAGTTGCCTGAGCGAAAGATGTTGCGGAGATTGCTACTGCGAA
>CAZQNY010000016.1:22927-37410 GCA_964594665.1 uncultured Bacteroidales bacterium | reverse complement strand
TCCACCTACACCGGCAGCAATCAGGATTATACGCTTCGTCAGCTATCATTATTCCCTATCATCCCGGCGGTATCCTATAAGTGCTGGTTTGATGTGAAGGGAGTTAAAGACTGGACATTTCCTAAACGATTAAGAGATTGGCTATACTATGAAAACAAGTAATAGAACACATTTTTTAATAATCCTGGCAGGCCTGCTTTTCGGTATGAGCTCATTTGCTCAGGATGACTCGTATATTAAGGGGAGGTGGACAGTGAATCTGGGACTTGTTCCGGATATAGAATATTTTGATCATGGGTTTTATCCAAGACATCAGTTAATGTTATCGACACATTATGGATTTGGTAAATATCTGGAAATTGGTGGGTTTTGTGGTACTTCAAAGTATATTTATATGATAGATGATTATAATTCAGTAGGTATCGAAGACAAAATTCTATATGGGCTTTCAGCAAAAGCACATCTTTTGCCAATTGTTATTGATGCGCAGGATTTCCGTTTCGATCTCTATTTAAACACAAGGATTGGTGTAGATCACTATCCGGAAACCATGTTACCTGGAATATCAGGAAACACATTCCGGTTTCATGGGGGCGCAGGGCTGGCATTCTATCCCTTCAAACATTTAGGTGCTTTCACTGAATTTGGATATGACAACCATGGTATCATTGATTATCTGGACAACTGGAACTGGGAATTTGGGGTGGTGTATAAATTTCGAAGGAGGAGATAAGTACACGGTTTGAGAGCCACACGGCGGTGATGCTTTTGCGGGGATAGATCATAAAAAGATGGATTGTTTTCAGAGCCACACGGCGGTGTGGCTCTACCGGGAAAGAGTCCTTACAACATTGTAAACCCTAACCGTTTACCCAGGCCTTCCTCAATTATCTTGAATAATGTAGAGATTTGAATGTCTATTTTTCCATTCTCAAGTCGTGATATATAACTCTTCTTTGTTCCTGTTCTGGCAGCGAGTTGTTCTTGGGTTAGCTGAGCTTCTTTCCTGGCTTCCTTTATCATCTCACCAACAATAAATGCTTTTGCCTTAACTTCAAACTCATCACGCTTTTCGGTTCCAAGCTTCCCGTACTTTATATCTAAAAGCTCATCAAATGTTTGTGCATCATTTATCTGCTTCATAACTACCTCCGGTTCTTCCTATCAAAATACTCTTTCTTAAGTTTTAATGCCCGTTCAATCTCATTCTTGGGAACTCTCTGGGCCTTTTTCTGAAACCCGTTAAATAGGATTACAATTTTACTTTCATCAAAACAACAAAAGATTCTAAATATTTCATTTCTGTATTTTACCCTAATTTCATACAAGCCATCAGTCCCTTCAATATTCTTGAGAAATTTTAATGGTACACGGTCAACAGTACGAATTACTTTAAAGACATATTCTATTTTCTCCTGAACAACAAGATTCTGCTCAAGATAAAAATTAATGAAATATTTCTTATAGAATCGTATTTCCCGAGCCATGTCACAAAGTTAACAACTTTGTTAACAAAATCAATACCCTTTACGGAACTTTATATATTATTATCTGTTTACCGAAAAAGCTCATCATGAACTCTTTACTCCCTCTTAATCCACAAATTACTAATCGCGAATTTTACCCCAAAGGTGATATTCCAGTACGAACCACGGCTCACAGCAACTGCATCATCGGTACTTACCAAACCATTATAAATTGAATAGTTCACCTTGTATATGTCGTTCAAACCGGTGTAGTAACTGGAGGAGGCATAGAGAAGAACTCCTTTAAAAGCATAAAGCTCAAGACCCACACCTGTCTCCAGCAATGAAAAGCGCTCTGTAATAGTGTTGTTGCTGGTAGAAGTTATGGATAAGGTATCTCCCGAATCATTAGACCAGTGTGAACCACCAGTGCCTCCGGATCCATAATTGGAATTAATTCCATAATGATATCCTACAGTTGTGGTGAGGTAAAACTTCTCTTTTACGATGGGTAGTCTGCCTTTCAGTCGAATTGGAATCTGCCAGGTGTTGTAGGCCGTACTATATGATTGCCCGCCGGGAGAAGAGGTTTCTTCATATCCTTGATAATAACCCTTTCGGATTATACCGGTTTCTATCAGAAAGTTCTCACTTAACTCCTGGCTTAGTGTAACGCCAAAAAATGTTGACTCCAGTTTTGTATTAGTGATAATATCAGTGGGGTCATGCACAATATATTGATCATAGGAACGACCACCCTCAAAACCCAGAAAGGTTGACTTCTGAGCAACAGATAACTGAACGACAAACAACAAAACAGCGATTAAGAAAAACTTTGAATTCATTGGAAATACTTTTGGTTTCTATGGGAAATAATTACAACCAATGAACGCAGGCATTACAACAATATTGCAGGAATGTGGTTTTTTAAACAATCCAAGATTCCATGAAAATTATTACTTCGCAGATTACGCTGATTTTTACAGATGTGATTCCAACGGAATCAAAAATCCTCCATGGAACTCCGTGTAAACCCTGTGAAACTCCGTGTTCCTTATCATTCATAATCCAGAGTCTCACGGCGGTGTGGCTTTTCCGGGAGATTACCTTTGTGTTAAAAGGTTTAATAGTGATTGGTTTATATAATAATTCCCTGTTCCCAATTTCTTCTTCACCAATAAACCATCGGCGGCAAGTTTATTTAAATAATTAGCTGCAGTAACCCGCGAAATATTCAAATCACGAACCACGAATTCAATTTTTGTATAAGGATGTTTAAAAAGGTTATTGAGTAAGTCCTGACTATAGAATTTATAATTATCCCTAAGTCTGATTTTATACTCCTGCATCAATCGTTTAATTTCAATAATCAGATCTATTGTTTTCCTGGAGGTCGCTTCTACTCCTTTAATCATAAACAATAACCATTCTTCCCAACTTTCATCATCTCTGAGTTCTTGCAATAGCCTGTAATAGGCTGCTTTATTCTTAATAATAAAATTACTCAGATAGAGAATGGGGAGTGTTTGTGACTCTTGAAGAATCAAATACAGTATATTTATAATCCTTCAGTGTATTATGAAAAAACACAACTTCAATTATTCCTCCGTATACCCCAGAATATCCAGCATGTGATCCACCGATTGCTCGTTGCGGAAGACGTAATCTACAAAGTTACCCGTCTCATCACGATCGATAATAACATGCTTGGGCGATGGGATCAGGCAATGCTTAATGCCACCATATCCGCTTATGGAATCCTGGTATGCTCCGGTGTGGAAAAATCCCAGATATAGCGGTTCCTTAGCATTGTCGGCAAATCGTGGCAGCAATATCTGCTGATTCATATCTTCAGAGTTGTAGTAGTCGGAATGGTCGCAGCTGATACCTCCGATATTCACCCGGGTGTATTCATTGTCCCACTTGTTTATCGGCAGCAGGATAAACTTCTCGTGGATCGACCAGGCATCAGGGATAGTGTTCATTAAGCTGTTGTCTACAATATACCATCGCTCCGTATCGTTTTGCTGTTTTTGTTCAATCACTTTAAAAACTATTGCCCCCGATTCGCCAACGGTATATTTCCCAAATTCAGTAAAAATATGGGGTTCAGGGACATCTTCTGCACGGCAGGCATCCATAATATTTTTTACAATCTCCCGGATCATATACTCATAGTCGTACTCAAAGCCCAGGTGATTACGAATGGGAAAACCACCCCCCAGGTTCAGGGAATCCAGCGATGGACTTTGTTTCTTCAATTCTATATAGAGCTTCACCGCTTTCTGAAACTCACCCCAGTAGTAGAGGCTGTCCTTAATGCCGGAATCCACAAAGAAATGAAGCATTTTCAAATTTACGTGCTCATTATCTTTAATCCGCTTGCGGTAGAAATCGCCCATCTCCGTGTGCCGTATGCCTAAGCGTGAGGTATAATATGCCGACTGAGGCTCTTCATCTACAGCCATACGAAGGCCGATGTTTACCTTTTGGTTACTGTTGCCAATAACATGCTCCAGGCGTGTGAGTTCCTTGGGGCTGTCGAGTACAATAATACTATTGGTAAAGCCATCACGCTGGATTTTTAGTATTTTCGACAAATACTCCTCTGATTTATATCCGTTATGAACAAGGATTGTTGATTTATCCAGCTGCCCTTTTCTATATAATTTCTCAACCAGGTCAATATCAAAAGATGAGGATGTTTCAAGGTTTACTTTATGTTTTAATGCCGCACTAATTACATGATGAAAGTGACAGCACTTGGTACAATAGCAAAAATGATAATTTCCCTTATAGCCTAAAGCCTTTATTGAACGGTTAAATAGGTTTCGCGATTTTTTTATCTGATCACCAATACGAGGGAGATAGATCAACCTGAAAGGGGTTCCGTATTTATTGATGAGATATTTTAGCGATACCCCGTGAAAGGTGAGGTAGCCATCCTGCAAATCAAATCCCTCCTGAGGGAAATAGTAGCTTTGCTCTACAAGGTCAAAATAGGTATTCTTCATTCCTTATTCAGTGACAATAATATATTAATTTAATAAATATTATATCTTAAGTAATAAATAATAATTATGTATTTTATAAAAAATATTCTTAGAACCTGGCTTTATGTACAATATGACAACAGCTGTTTTTCTAAACACCAAAATACAAAAAAAACAATTTCGTAAAAAGAAATTCAAAGTACTTGCAATGTGTTGAATATCAACAAGTAATAGAGTAAGGCGCCTTTTGTATGAATAAAATAATACGCTGCTACACCTATCAAATTCGTGATAAATTAAAAATACACTGAAAAACGTTATATTTGTATCTGAAGAAACAACCGAAACATATGATGCACAGTAGAAAGATATATCCACTGTTAGTGTTTTTTGTCCTTATTTTAGGTGTAGGGGCGCAAACACAGACATTGCTGGAGGCGATAAAAACCCACCCCGTACTTGCCTGGGGCGGCAGCGATATTGTTGTGGTGAATGACACATCTTATATTATAGGTGTTGCTGCCGTTGAAACCGGCGACAAGAAGATGTCGGCACTACGTCGTGTGGGAATGATAAAAGCGCAAAAAGAGGTTGTTACATTTGTCAATGGGGCAAAGATAACCTCTTCGGAAAGCATGCTAACCAGTGAGACGTTAATTGATACCAACGGCCGCCAGACATACATTCTCAAGGATGAATATGTTGAGCAAATCAGGGAAGACAGCCAGGGCTTTGTTCGCTCATTGCAGCCGCTGGGCTTTTGGTTTGAAGATGATAAATCAGTATTTTACTACGCAATTTATAAACAAGTAACAATGTGACCGGAATGAAAAAACTTACTTTAGCCTTCCTATCGTTGCTTTTTACAGCAAGCATGATAATGGCTCAAAACCCTGCCGATCTGGCAAAATCGGATGCTGTTCAGGAGACTCAGGATGTCACTACCGATTATCAGGAGTTTCCTATAGAAAAATTAAATAATGAGATGATGCGCATTCTTTCGAAGAAGGGCAAATCACTGGGAATGGTAAATGATGATGGAACCATCTACGTTATTGGTTCTGCCACAACTGCCCGCCCCAGTAATATGCCGAACTTCATAAATTCGCGCAATGCAGCCTATAACATCGCTGAACTGGAGGCCAAGATGAATCTCCTCAGGCTCAGTGGTGAAGAAATTAAATCCGGTCGTGGGTACAGCATGCTGGAGAATATCCAGGAAGGTGAAGACCCCGATGCAAGACAAAAAGCCTCTATACTGCAAAAAGCAGGTAAGATAGTTGATAAATCACTCGATAAGGCTCTTAGCTATCTTGGTGTTTCGGATGAAGAAATTGCCAAAATGAACCAGGCAAAAAAGGAAGCCATGTTTGAGCAGAAATTCAACCAAACCATTGCCTCGCTGGTAGCAGGTATGGTGAAAGGTTGTGCCGTTGTTCGTATTGCGGAAGGTGATGCCGGTAATGACGATTACCAGATTGCCGTATGTATGAAGTACAGCCCTGAATTTCAGTCGCTGGCATCCATAATCCGTGAAAATAGTGAGTACCAGCTCCCGGTGGGTAAGGTGAAAAATTCCAAAGAAAAAATGCTCAATATGACTCCCGAGCAATTAATCGGGCGAATGGGCGTTTCTGTTACATTCAACAGCGAAGGACAGATGATTGTTTTTGGTTTCGGACAACGTGAAGTGCGCACAACAGGCTCCCGGCAGTCGGCAGCATTTAGCCGCGCTTACAGTCAGGCCCGTCTGCAGGCGGTGAACAATATCAAAAACTTTGTCGCTGAAGACCTTGTAGCCATGGAGACACTGGACGAAATTGAAAAACTCGATAACTATGACGATGGCTCTGAGAACTACTTCTATAAATCAACCTGGAAGCAGGCTGTGGAAGCGAAAGTTTCAACGCTGGATATTGCCACAGAACAGGTACGTCAGTGGAGAGGCAAACACCCTGTCAGTGGCCAGGATGTAGCAGGTTTTATCGTTGCATGGACGCCCTCCAACGCTGAAACAGCAAAAAAATTAAGAGAACAATTTACTGACACTCCGGAAAATGAGAATGATAAAAAACAAGGAAATGCAGAAGCAACACCAGAACGTCAGAAAACAACAAAAAGTAAAATCTCTATCTCAGGTGAAGAAGAAGAAGACATTTAACATACTGCTGATATTAACATTAATGTACTGCCCTGTAATTGTTATGGGGCAGTATCATTATGAAAAATATAACTCACAGTTTGAGGTATATGAAACGAAAACACAATATGTCGTAGAGTGCCTTCATACAGGAAATATCAGCTCTTCAAGGCTCCTTAATGCACTTGAAAACAGGTTGCGCATGCAATCGCTCGACTTAATGGGAGCTTATGAACTGTATAAGGATTTTGCCAAACGTAAAAACCTTAAAGAAGACTATTTTCAGCTTTTCGCCAACTATACAAGCTTCGATTATGATGCTTCGGTGGATATGCTTACAGCCAGTAATTTTGTGACTTCTGAAAAAGGCCGTGAAGTAACCTTTAAGGTTGAAAAGAAGAATTTTGTTGTGGATGTTACCAAATATCCATTGGATGATATTGATATTAAACAACTGCTGAATAAGCATTATAAAAAGCGCAGAAACCCGGAGCGCGCCCTTGATCTGTATTATTATCAGGATTTTTCTGCTGCAGATTACCTGAATATCTACAAGGATTTCCTTATGGGAAGAGGTAAGATAATGCCTGCTTTTAATTTGCTTACGGATGAAAAGTTCGACAACCGTTTTGAACTTTCCATTCTGGAGATTCCTGATACCCTTCAGCAACAAATGATAGATTCTGTTGCTGCTGATGCATTGAGCCAAAGAGGAATTATTAAGCAGATTATGTATGCTGAACTGGTAACCTCAGCGAAGCTGGAAGATAAGCAGGCTTATTACGAGGCATTCACCGCATCACTGAACCCGGGGAATAATATCTGGGAAGATATGATTGCTTTTGTATCGGAAAACAGGGATCCATCGTACAATATTATGGACGACCCCACCATGTTTTCCATAATCGGAGCAATGCCGGGAGCCATAAATCCTTTTGCTCTCAGGCTTAGTAACGAACGCACGCTTTATGATAAGGGAGAGGCTTTGTTTTCCAAAGAGAAAATCAATAAAGCACTGGAAGCGCTGGAGCAGTCCATCAACTACGAAGGGTTTCATGTGCGTACATTGAACCTTATTGGTGCTACTTACCGTTTCGACGGGCAACCGGAAAAGGCTATGCCATACCTTATTCTTGCCTATCTGATGGATCCGGAGGCGCGGTTTGTTGCAGGAAATATGGCCATATGTCTGAAAGCACTGAATTATAAATCCATAGATGATTTTGTGACCTTTTTAACAAACAATGCCAATATAGACCCCTGGAGTAAAGAACAGATTGACAACCTGTAAAGAATTAAACCCATGAAACACCTGTATCTTTTTATCGCTTTTTTACTTCCTGTGGCAATTTTTGCGCAGGAAGGGAGTACTTCTTTAATTGCTGAGCCCGGGCAGAAGAAAGTTATCACCACAGGCTATGGTGAGACCGCTGAACAGGCACTTGATAATGCCTTGAGGAATGCTGTAGAGCAGGCTACCGGTGCATTGATTTCAAGTACTACAAAAACAGAAAACGACGATATCGTCGAGGATAAAGTGCTTAGCCTGAGCCGCGGGTTTATCAAAGATTACCGCAAATTGTCGGAGACAAAACAGGATGGTGAATATAAAACCGTTGTTGCCGCACTGATTACTGAAAAACAGATTATCGAAACCCTGGAAGCACAGGGTATGAAAGTGGAGTATAACACTGCATCGGTTTTTGAACAGTACCAGGCATGGGACAAGATGAAAGCCGATGAACTGGAACTGGCGAAAAGCCTCTTCGACCTTCATAACTTCGAAAATCACAGTACAGTGTACGAATATAAAATCGTAATGGATGGCCCCAAACGGCAAGGCGACAACTACCGCGTGGGGGGCACCCTCAAAGGAAGGTTTAACAAAAATTACCAGATCGAGTTTCAGAATCTGAAAAACATCCTATCGGAGCTGGCCATGGAAGCCATTGAAATGGATTTCAAACTGCCACTCTCCTATAATGTTGCTGCGGGAAGCTCACAAACGGTTACCTATAACAGGTACATGTTTAAAACGTATTACAAGAACAAAAAAGGGAAGATTAAATCCGACTCAAAATCGGTAGATATGATTTTGCCTCAGGTGGAACAACGCATTATTTCAAAACGGAATGCATTGGGAAACAGAGCCGGGGCGCGAATGAAATTTGTGGGCAACCAGGAGGCAAATATGCTTTACGGTCTGGGATTTAAAAAGTATGAAAAAGTACTTTCCCAGGAGGATAAAAACCGCCTGAACAATTATCGTTATGACAATGTGGAGCTGGTTTACGATTTCTTTGAAAAAGACTTTTCACCCTACCTGTTTGTAATTATGGAAGGTAGCAGCTATTTAACAGATGCAAAAAAAATCACCTTTTATAAATTTATGAATAAAGAAACTGTGGATGTGATTAAAAATTATATGGCAGAAATTTTTGAGAATATCCACTGTAAGGTTGTTTTTGAAATGGACGGTAGCGAGAATGTTGAGTATATCCCCGATGCTTATTACGGTCAGATTTTTTCCATGGGCTCAGAGCTCTGGAGCGACAAAGCACAGATTCTGTATGAGGGATATATCTTCTTCAAACGAGAAGATCTGATATTTAACATTCCTGTTGAAAAGGTCTTTCCTGCTGATGAATTCCGCAAGATTAAGCAGGTTAATGTGGAGCCGTATTTTGAATTGAAAAAATAACGGATCCAAAAAGATTTATCGTATCATCCGGATATTATTTCCGGATGAACTTTCCTGTTGTTATGTGATCGGATGAAAGAATCCGGATAAGATATAGTCCGGGATATAATCCAGTGATATCAATGTGATCCCCTGCATGATACTCTTCAATAGTGACGCAGGCTTTTCCCGTTAAATCAACGATTTCTACTTGTGATCTGTCGTTAACCTGTTTTAATTCTATCCATGTGGTTGCAGGGTTTGGCGTAATACGGAAATCACCATTTGCTGTATCGTCATTAATACCGTTAGCACTGTTTACTAATATTTCCAGGGGTTCTGACCATACTGATTCCCCACAATCGTTTATGGCTTTAACATGGAGATCCGCAATACTTTCATCACCATCCCAAAAATTAATAATAATTTCTGATTGTCCGTTATTCTGTATTTCGCCAACATAATCCGGAATAAGTTCCCACTCATAGGATACGGCATTGGCAACATCATCAACATAATATTCATATGGATTGTAAAAATAATGCGCGTAATAGTCACCAATGGGCTCAGCCGGGGCCTCCGGCAGCAGATCAATGGTTATTGTTACGTTGTCGGTAGCGGGTTCGGTTCCGTATACTGTTAGGGTTAGAATAACGCCGCCATTGGCAATGTCATCCTGGCCGGGATAATACTCCGGATTTAGAATGCTGTTACTGCTAAAAGTCCCGTCACCGTTAGTACTCCACAGGAGGGTATTGTAATTTGTTGCAGCGGCATTCAGCTGTGCGGTATCACCTTCACAGATGGTTTCATCGGCACCGGCATCGACAGTTGGAGGTGGTATGGTTGTCATCTCGGGGAGATACAGGAAGTCGATGTAGGCACAGTCGTCATAACTTTGCCCGTTTTCATTTTTCGTATAGCGCCATTCAAAGGTATAAGGTCCGGGACCGGTGTTATAGCTGTGTTCCATCCACTGGCCATCGCCGCTCCAGGAGTCCATGAGTGTACCGTTCATATAGAACTCCAGCTTGTCGCTGGCCTGCGATGAGGTCTTTTGCCAAAAAGAGATTTTTCCAAAACCACTGCAATTGCCTGCCAGCAGAATAGTAGATTGTTGTCCATCGTCGATGGCGCCGCTTTTTGCAGCGAAACTGCCATTACGAACCTGATCTTCGGTGATAATCCATTCCGCATCGCCGGTAAAAGTCCAGTCAAAGAGCGTAAAGTCGCCTGTTTCGAAATCCTCATCCGGCTCGCCATCTGTGGTAAACTGCCATAAAACTCCTGATGCCGTACCGAACTGATTCACCGCATCCACGCGCCAGTAATAGGTGGTGTTGTATTCCAGCGGTAAATCGGGCATAAAGGCCGTGCCCTGAATCTCTTCACCATTGACAATATTCGATGGCGGGTTATCGGTTCCGAAATAGAGTTCATAATGCGATGGGATACCGCCATCACCCTGCTCCCAGAGGAGCTCAGAGAAGACAGTTGCAGAAGTGCTGTTATTGGCAGGCACGGGGTGTACTGCAGCCATTGGCGGGTTGATCACGGCAATGGCATCAAGGTCAAAACCTGCATCATCACCACCTGAAGAGCCATCACCGTCGTCCTTGATTTTTAGATAGCGCGCATTGATGAGGCCTGATGTGTTAAGATCAAATTCTGTGGTTCCCATGCCGTTGCCCACCAGGTACCAGGGGCCGTCAATGCCCTGTGCTGCGTAGAGCTTATATCCTTCGTCGGTGTCATCGCCTTCATAAACAACGATATCCATTCCGCTTTTGTCAAAAATGGGGCTGCCCATATCCACATGCAGGAAACCATAGCGGCCGATACTGTAATACTGACCATCCGGAGCACCATAGATTGCAGGTGTGTATCCTTCATCGTCAAAGTTATTGTTGGGAATCTCTACCAAGGTGAGGTAGTGGATATACTGACCCTCCTGTGGCATAAGTTCTATTTCCACTGAAGTAACCGAGGTATTGTCTTCTACCACAATACCGGAGACTGTTTTTTCTTCATAGCCATTGGCTTTCACTGTGATGTCATAGGTTCCTCCGATAACATATTTATGGAAGTCTCCAACCTGCGGGTCGGTATGTGTGGGGTAAAAGTCGTTGATAAGGATTGTTGCTGCGATGGGTTCTCCGGTAATGGCATCGGTAACCATTCCTTCGATGCCGTAGCCGGAATATTCACACATGGCGTGCATTGCAGGCTTGTTGTAGTTGTAAAACATGCTCACTTCTGATGCGGGAGGTTGCTTGGAATAGCTTATTTCCATCGACCAGGAAACAGAACCCACGGCTCCGTAGTTGTAATCCTTGGAGGCGCCATTGATATAATACATTCCTGTGGAGCCTTGTCCATAATCCATATTGGCATATCCTGATGTGGAAGAATAGATGCCTGCCAGGAACAGGATGTTATCCGTATCCTCCGGATTGTCGGCACGATAACTCCAGGGGCAGCTGATATATTCGGTGCCACTGTGGTAGGTGGTATGGATTACGAATTCGTGATCGAGGATAAAATCGCGCAACACAACGGCTTCGTTCTGGCAAAATGCCGAGTCGGTGCTGCCTTCACCGTTCCACATATAGCCCCAGTCGCGGTTAATGTCAACACCGTTGTTGTTGTATCGCGACATGCTCTCTCTGCCGTCAGGGTTCACCATCAGATAAATATATATTTCGCGGTTATCGATAAGATTGGTGATCTCCGGGTCGTTTCCATATCCGAGTACCAGATCACGGGCGTACATAATGGCATTCTGGGAAGCTCCCACTTCGTCGCCGTGGATACCGGCATCGAAAAGCACCTCTGCCTCGGGCTCGTCAACCATCACATTATCACTAATTTTAAGATAGGCCAGTTGTCGATTCATATAGGAATATCCTGCAATAGTTTTTTTGCAGATTCCGGGGAAATGTAACGCCAGACTATCGGCAATATTGATTATTTCCTGGTAGCTGTAATATCCATCCGGGACGCCTTTGCCATTGCGTTTGTCAAGATCCGTTTGCAGTATTTCTACTTGCAGCCCAGAGCCAAGAAGCGCTTCATATTCACTTTTAACGACATATACTACTGCATATCCATCATGATAATCGGCAGATAATTTCATTGATGCAATTACTGAAGCCTGTTCTTTCGACTGAAGCATAACTCGTACTTCCATCTCTCCCTGGCGCCAAGTAGCATAAGTTGACAAAGTGGTGAACATTATCACCAACAGCATTAATAGCGATGTAATTTTGTTTTTCATGGTACTCGTTTTTCAGAATGAAGCAAAGGTCATAAATTAAAATAAAGATTTCAAAGGCAATGCTGTTTTTTTAACATTATCATAAAATTGATTAACACATTGATTTATAATTATATGAAGATAAAATTATCAAAAATGAGATAAACAAATCCCCAAAATATGAGTTTCACTCCTGTAACAGAATATTTTTCGTTATTTTGTAAACGAAATATCCTGACAACGATTATTACCAGGTAAAATTTATGCATATGAAAATATCTTCCTTTTTAATAGCAATATTTTTCACTTTTCTAACACTTGCCAGCGTCGGTCAGACGGTTGAAATCACTATTCTGCATACCAATGATATGCATAGCCGTATGCTGGGATTTAGTCCGAACAGCGATTACACGCCATTTTCACTGAATGATGATGCCACCCGTGGTGGCATGGCGCGTGTAAAAAGTATAATTGATACAGTCAGAGCCAGGGACGAGCATGTTATTGTTGCTGATGCGGGAGATTTTTTAATGGGTACCGTATTCCAGACCCTGGAGCCGGCAACAGGATTTCAGCTCCGGCTCATGAATACCATTGGCTGGGATGTTGTGGCTATTGGCAACCATGAGTTTGATTTTGGTATTGACGGACTTACAGATATCATCACTGCCGCCCGGTCGCTTGGAGATATCCCTCCATTATTATTGAGCAATATGCAGTTTTGCGACAGCCTCCCCGACGATGATCGACTGGAAAGTCTGGTAAATCAGGGAATAATAATGCCATGGCATATCATTGAAAAGGGAGGTGTACGCATTGGTTTCTTCTCATTGCTTGGAAAAGATGCTTATGAGGTGGCGCCTTATGCAAAGCCAATGAAAGCACTTGATCAGGCGGAAACAGCGGTGAAAATGAATGCTTTCTTACGGAATGAGAAAAACGCAGATATTGTTATTGCCTTATCGCATAGTGGTGTTTTTGTTGATGAAGAAGGAAATTATATCCGTGAGGATGTTGATGTGGCGATGGCTGAGCCACAGCTGGATCTGATTATTAGCGGTCACACGCATACCAAACTTACTGAGCCCCTGATTATAAATGGCGTACCCATTGTGCAAACCGGTGCTTATACGAATAATATTGGAAAATCAGTCCTCAGCTTTGAGAATGGTAATACTTCATTGAAATCCTATGACCTTATTCCTGTGGATGACGCCTGGCAGGGAAATCCACAGATACAAATGAAGATTGAGCTACAGATGGAGCGCATAAACAATCAGGTGCTTGCCGCAATGGGGCTGCGTGCCGACAGCCTTATTGTTGAAACAACATTCCCCATAAGAATTGATGACGATTCCTTGCTGGTGAATAGTAATCTGGGGCCGTTTATTGCCGATGCGGTTTATGATTATTTTAACAACGCCGATGCCGATGGTGTTGATTTTACCCTTGTAGCTGCAGGATTACTGCGTGACAATATCCTCCCCGGAGCTACAGGAGGGCAGTATGTTACCGATTTATACCGTATTCTGCCTCTGGGAAGAGGAGTGATTGACAAAAACTCTCCGGGCTATTCCCTTGCCCGTATTTACGTTACCGGCCGGGAGATAAAAAACATACTGGAAATCATGCAGATTGCTCCTTCCCTGAGCACTTCCAACTATCCCTATTGGTCGGGAATTCGTTATTCAATGAATAATTTACGTATGCCTCTCGACAGGGTTTATGAAGTGGAGATTAAAAATGATAACGGGGAATGGGAGAGCGTATACCTGTCGAAAAATGCTGAACGTTTGTATTCTTTGGGTGCCAATGCCTATTTGCTGGAATTTGTAGGGATGATAAAAGACCTCAGCAAAGGGGTCCTGAACGTTGTTCCTAAAACAAAACAGGGGATTCCCATTACAGGTATTGAGGATGTTTTGCTGGATCTCGATCCTGAAAAAAA
>CAZQNY010000016.1:0-22827 GCA_964594665.1 uncultured Bacteroidales bacterium | reverse complement strand
GCAAGAAAATAATTTTATTCTGAAATATTCTTTGGAACCTGTTCCTTTCGTGTAAGAATTTTCCATTCCCGGATAATAAATACAGCTGCAATGGATGCCGAAAACAAATCTGCAGCGGGCATGGCACCCCAAACGCCATTAAGCCCATAAATACCCGGAAGAATTAATAATAAGGGGATAAGTGCCAGTAGCTGACGTAACAAAGTGAGAAACAGTGCAATACCGGCCTTTCCAACAGCCTGAAAATAATTCCCGCCGACAATCTGGAACCCGACAATAGGCAGCATAAACAGGAATATCCGGATACCATTTACACCAATTTTGTAAAGCTCCGGATCTGAAGTGTTAAAAAGGTGAATGATAAATCCCGGGAATACCATAATACAAACCCAGGCAAAACAACTTATCAGGGTAGCAAAGATGATTCCTTTTAGCAGTGTTTCCTTTACCCTGGAATACATCAATGCACCATAATTAAAGCCTATGATGGGCTGAGCCGCCATATTAATAGCCACTACTGACATTACAACCAACATGGATACACTATTGATGATTCCCATGGCTCCAACAGCCAAATCACCTCCATAAGTGATAAGTTTTATATTCAGAATGGCCTGAACAGCACTGGCGGCTACCTGCATACTAAAGGGTGATATACCTATGGCAACAATGTATTTCACAATACGCCAGTCGATTTTCATACATGAAGTATATAGCTTTATAACAGATTTTTTGCTTTTGAGAAAGTGATTCAAAACCCAGATATCAAGCACTGCCATTGATATCAATGTTGCCCATGCGGCGCCTTTAACGCCCATATCAAAGACGAAAATGAATATCGGGTCGAGGACTATATTTACCCCTGCAGAAAGAATCATGGAGTACATGGCGATTTTTGCATTTCCTTCTGAACGGATGATGTTATTCAGACCAAAACCAACGGTTTGAAAAATACCTCCTGCGATGATAATATTCAGGTAGTCGTTGGCATAAGCATAGGTTTCCGGTGAAGCACCAAACCAGCGTAGCATAGGGTCTTTCAGGGCATATCCCAAAATCGTATACAAAACCGATACAATAATCATCAACGAAAAGCCATTTCCGAGAACATGCTCTGCGCGGTCGTAGTCCTTTTTCCCAAGGTTTATGGAAACACGAACCCCTGAACCGATCCCCACCATCATACCAAAAGCAGCGCCAATAATCATTATGGGGAAAACTACACTAAGCCCTGCCAGTGCCATACTACCTACACCCTGACCAATGTATATGCGGTCGATAATATTATACAGTGAATTGACAAACACACCCACAAAGCTGGGAACGAAATACTTCCACAGCAATTTCCCTATGGGTTCAGTGCCCATCTCCTGTGCCTTCTTCTGTTGTGCCGTCAACTCTTTTTGCATGGCGCAAAGGTGCATCATATTTCTTTTGAGCACCCTGATTTTTTTAATTATTAAAATCTATTCATAAAAAAAGCCTGCCCAAATTTTAGGCAGGCTTTTTAATATGTTGATATCCAATTATTTCTGAATATTTGGTTTTTGTAAGCCGTAACCTTTGGCTTTGTCCTCTTTTTTCAAAAGAAAAGCAAATATAAGAGCAAGAATACCAAAACAGGTAAATATCATCATAGGGATGGTGTAATCATACTGCGGTGCACCGGCAGCATTTTGACCAGTAATACAATACTTATCAAGTACCCAGCCAATGAGCAAAGGAACACCCATAAGGCCCCAGTTCTGGATCCAGAAAATTAATGCATATGCTGTTCCCAGTTGTTTTTCAGGGATAATTTTTGGTACGGATGGCCACATTGCTGAAGGTACCAGAGAAAAACCAATACCAAGGATAATAACCAGAATAACAGCAGTGATCCAGTGGTTCAGCCCGGGAACAGAAAAGAATGCATGCACGCCGATAAGCATGATGGCTCCAAGAATCATAATGTCTGCACCACGGCCTTTACGGTCGTAAATATTACCGAATAATGGTGTCAGGAATAAGGTTCCCAGAGGCAGCAGACTTGGAATAAGTCCTGCGGTTTCTTCCGGTAAACCATACTTGTTAACCATAAGGTCGGCAGCATATTTCAGGAAAGGAAATACAGCTGAGTAGAAAAGAACACAAAGTATGGCGATATACCAGAATCCTTTGTTGGTTACGATAAGACCAATATCTTTTATTCTGAATGGTTCTTCCTCTTCCATTTCAATATCAGCAGCAGAGGCATCGAGTTTCTTATCCATCACGGTGTACATAACAAATGCGATGAGACCGATAACAAGCATGATAAGACAAAGCAGGACAGGCGCACTAACGCTTTCAAAATGTTTTGCAACAGGTACTGTAATCGACATTGCCAGCAGTGTACCCATACGGGCAGTAGCCATTTCAAGGCCCATGGCAAGTGCCAGTTCATAGCCTTTAAACCATTTCACAATGATTTTTGATACCGTAATACCGGCCACTTCGACACCCACGCCAAAGATGGCAAAACCAAATGCCGCCAGTGCCACCTGTGTGCTGATACCAAAAATCTGTGAGCCTTCAGCAAAGGTTGTAGAGATTGCATAATACTTCAGACTTGCTCCCACCACCATAATAATGGCTGCGCCAAGGCCTGTGAAACGAACCCCCATACGGTCGAGGATCATTCCGCCAAAAATGAGCATTAGCAGAAATACGTTAAACCATCCGTATGCAGAAGTGAAAATACCGTAATCAGTACTTGTCCATAAAAGCTCTCTCTCGAGCATAGGCTTCAACGGCGACATTACGTCGGTGAGGAAGTAACCGCAAAGCATGGTAAATGCCACAATTGCAAGTGCTGTCCAGCGTGCAGCCTTGGAATCGCGCAGGGTCTGTTTGATTTTTTCCGTCATAATTAATGGGTTTATTTTGTTTTGGCTGCTAATGTAGTGAAATTATCTTTTGTCCAGCCATTTTTGACGGTCAACCCATTCAAACGATATGACCTAAAGCATTATTTTAATCGTTGTTCCTTCGTGACGTTTGCTTTCTACTTCTATCTGAGCGTCAAGCTTATCAAGAAATTCCTTTGTGATCATTAATCCTATTCCGGCGCTACTTTCCCCACCCGTTCCTGTTTTTTCTTCTTCCCGGTACATAAAGAGGTTTTCCAGGTTTATCTTCTCTATCCCTATGCCGGTGTCCTTTATCTCAACGATGTGTTTGTCGTCTGTTTTGTCGACACTGATGTGGATAGAACCTCTCTTTCGGTTATATTTTATCGCATTGGAAATAATATTCCTGAAAATAACCGTAAGCATGTTTTCATCGGAATACACAAAAGCACGTGCTTCTGAATAGTGCTTTTTAATAGAGATAGATTTTAGTTCAATGCTTTGTTTGTAATAATGCAGTACCCTTTCAATGGTAGCAATGATATCAACCTGAGCTAAATCCGGTTCCAGCTGAACCACGTCATTTTTCGACCACCGAAGCAGATTTTCCAGGGTTTCGTATGATGTTGACGCATTTTGACTTAGCGAGGAAAGAAGGGTTTTAATTCGTTCTTTATCAAGATTATCATAATCTTTAATAATTAGTTTTAGAAATTCATCAATTGTTGCAATGTTCCCTCTGATATCATGGGATATTAAGGATAAAAATCTGGATTTTGTATTGTTAAGGTGCTCTAATTCAGTGTTTCTGTGTTTTAGGTTACTGTTTAGGACACTAAGGTTTAAATCACTTTCAATATGTTTTTTTATATGAAAAAGAAGGTTTTCATAATCTTTATTATAATGATTTTCCTTATTGTCGAGCAGGCAAACCGTACCAAATACTTCACCGTCGGGCCAGTTGATAGGGAAACCCAAATATGAAATCATATTGATTCCTACATCCGGATTGTTATCCTTCCAAACAGCGTTTTTTGTTGCATCAGCAACGATCAGTTTTTCCTGCTTCCCGATTACGGTTTCGCAATAGAGCCCGTATACCAGATCTGCTTTTTCTCCTTTCTTATATGGGTTTCCTTCTGTTTCACTCTTAAGAAAAACTTCAATGTTCTCTTCATTAAGCCTCATAATAAGGCCGGAAGGAACATTCACTATCCGGGCAGCGGTATCAATTAGTGCCTGCCATTTATCAATAAGCTCTTTACGGATTACAGGTTTGCTGTCGGAGGTTATCTGAACCTTTTTCTTTTCTCCGGTCTCACGGAGAGTAATCGTTGAGAATCGTTTTTTCATGATGATCTGGTTGTTTTTACTATCAATTAACATGAAATAGAAGGGAAAAGTTTATCTCTGTTTGTTTTGATTTAATCTTTATTTTCGCAGTCATGGAAAACCGGAAAATCTATATGCTTGAAGAGGTTGGTGCAGTGGAGATTGTAAAAAATCCGCGGTCGAAAAATATGCGTCTTACCGTGAACCCTGATGCATCAGTTCGAATCTCAATTCCTTTGTATTGCCCATTTGATCAGGCTGTTGCTCTTGCCAATGGAAAAAAGGAGTGGATAAAACAAACAATTACAAAGTTTGAAAAGCAACGGGAAAAAGACCTTGTTTTTCTTCCCGAAACAGAATACAAAACCCGTCATCATAAGCTGATGGTGCAGACGCGCATGCAACGAGCCTATGAATATGTTATCGAAAATGGTATTATACTGGTTCTGATCCCTTCAAATGTAGATATTACAGGCCAGGAGCCGCAGGACTGGATCAAAAAGGCTATCCGTGAAACCTGGCGTATGGAGGCCAAACTATTCTTAAGCATGAAGGTTATGGATCTTGCCGGGAAATATAATTTTACTTACAATAATGTAAATATCCGCAATTCCAAAACACGGTGGGGCAGCTGTTCCTCAAATGGAAATATAAACCTCTCACTACATCTTATGCGGTTGCCGGATGTGCTTATTGACTTTGTGATTCTTCACGAGCTCACTCATACTATCCATAAAAACCATGGCCCGGAATTCCATGAACTGCTGAATAAAATCTGTGGCGGCAGGGAGAAAGAATTAAATGCATGGCTTCGCTCTTTAAGGATTGATGATTACCGTATGTTGGATGAGATTACGGAATAGGATTTTCTGTATATTCGTATCTTAAAATTTATCAAATGAATATTATAATTATCATTCATGCTATTCAGTCCTTTCTGCTGAGTATGTTGTTGCTTACACCCCGATTCAGGTCAAAGCCCAACAATATCCTGATGATAATTATGATGGGATGTGTAATGTATTTCATTATTCATGGGCTTGATATTAACGGTATCGTCACCCGATGGCAGCATGCATACCTGCAGATCCTGATCGTTTTACCACCTCCGCTGATACTGTGTTATTGGTATACCTATATTTACGGTAAATACCCAACACGGTCGTATTTTATAAAACATCTTATAGTTCCTGTAGTGGCATTAGTGGGAGTAGTTATTGCCAATATGACTGGCACACCGGTGGAAATTGTTAAGACCATCCTTGGGGAGCTTGCCTTTTTGATGCATCTTGTCTATCCTTTTTTTATGCTAAACGTATTGCAGGATTTCTATAAAATAGAGCGAAATCGTATCGCAGAAACCTTAAGCTATAACTCTGAAAAGGTCTCCATTTTAAAGATCTTTGGCTTTATGATGCTTTTCCACTCCACGATTTTTTTAATGCAATATAATCTCCCCTTTTTTATTCCGGAGATGCATAACAGTGTCCTTTTTATCTATGCACAGGTTATATTTCTGGTGCTTTTGCAATACCTTTTAACATGGATCATTATCCGGATGCCTGTGGTGATCCATTTTTCTGACGATAAAGTAGGGCTGGCAGCCTTTCGTAAGCATGTGAAGTCGGGAATGAGTTATGAGAATGCCTATGACACTGCTCAGAAACTCAATAGGTTTATGGACCGCGAGAAGCCATTTCTGAATCCGCTGTATGCCGTCAATGATCTCAGCCGTGATATGGGAATGGATTACCTCAAGGTGACAGAAACGCTTAATGGGCTCATTGGCCAGTCATTCAACGACTATATCAACAACTATCGTGTGGAGGAGGTGAAGCGACTGTTTCGTGATCCGGAATATAGTGATGAGTCCAATTTAAACATTGGGTTTGCAGCAGGCTTCAATTCCAAAGCTGCCTTTTACGCCGCATTTAAAAAGTTTACCGGTATCACTCCCACACAATGCCGGAAGGAATGCTGCGAATGATCAGTGTGTCATAATTGTTAATCACCGAATCAAGGTATTTTTTTAAGTTGTTTCTAAAATCAGATATTGAAGCTGAAAGCATGATAATTTCCTTTGTACGTTAATTTGTACAAAAATAAGTACAAAAAGTATATATCATGATTTTACCTTAGGGAAAATGGTAGATTATACACCATCACCGCTCCACTCCATGAATTAGAGATGAACATTACTTATTATATTGGTAAATAGAGTGTTATTCAGTCCTGAAAATTATCAGGACGTCCGTTTTTTTGTCTGAGTACCGTTTTTTTTCATTCCTGAGATAGTTTTACACTCGTTCAATCAACAACAAATATCTCCACGATGAAAAAGCAAGATACATTAGCAAAAAAAGACCCTGTGGAAAAGACGCCTCACCTTCAAGAGGACACCACGCAGCTTGTTGACAATGCCATTTCACGCCGCAGCGCCATAAAATTGGGCGCCCTTGGTGCGTTGTTTACAGGTGCAGCGGTTGCTGCTGCACCAAAAAAAGCGGCATCCAAACAGATAGAAGAGGAAGCAAAAAAAGCCATCGTAAAAGAACACGATGACTTCCCCTACATGATCAGCAAAGATTACAGGCCTTTCGACCAGACCAAACTGATTTTCACGCAAGCTTTCCTTGGCTTGAATCCGGAACTGGGTAAACTTGGAGGTGAATATATGCATGCTATCCATATGATGGGTAAACCAGAGCTGGGTGAAGGATATACACAGCTCGACCACGCCCTTAGAGAAGGGTCCGGAGCGCTGACAAAGCTATGTACTGATTTTTCACCGGCAGGAATCCCCGGAGGTGGAATTCAATCCTGGGAGCAGAAGTATGAACCTAACGGTCCTTTCGATCCAATCGTTATTGCACCTCAAAAACATCAATTCAAGAGTAAGAAAGAGGCTTCTGACGCTATTAAACGTGCTGCCAGACTTTACGGTGCCAGCCTTGTGGGAATCACCAAAAACGATCCTCGCTGGAACTATACTCCTATAGCTTCTATTACCAAAGGCTGGGCCGGACAGGATCCTAAAATTCAATGGTCGGAATTCCCGTTCAAGCCAAAGTCGGTTATTGTAATGGCCTTTGAGATGGATTATGAAGGCATGGCCACAGCACCCTCACTGGTTGAAGAGGGCGCTACCATGGACGGATACTCCCGCATGGCAAAAACAGCATTCCAGCTCTCAGTATTTCTGAAAACCCTGGGTTATCATTCAATACCTTGTGGTAACGATACTGCCCTTTCAGTCCCTTATGCTATCGCTGCAGGCCTCGGAGAAGCGTCACGTATCGGTATTCTCGTAACTTATAAATACGGACCAAGAGTGCGTATTGCCAAGGTATTCACTGATTTCGATTTTGTGGAGTATGATAAGCCCAAAACATTCGGCGTATTTGAATTCTGTAAGCGTTGTAAGCGCTGCGCCGATGCGTGTCCAAGTAATTCCATTCCTTTTGATGATGAACCCACCTGGAAACCAACACACAAACATGCTCACCTGGAGACTAGTAACCCCGGGGTATACAAATGGTATCTCGATGGCGTAAGTT
This sequence comes from uncultured Bacteroidales bacterium, assembly GCA_964594665.1. Classification (GTDB taxonomy): domain Bacteria; phylum Bacteroidota; class Bacteroidia; order Bacteroidales; family BM520; genus BM520. Next base: position 15,068 of record CAZQNY010000016.1, on the reverse strand, counting down.
GCTTTGAGTACTGGGCCAAGAATCACGGTGACTGTGGTAGCTGTATCGCCTCATGCCCTTACAACAAGCCTGATTTCTGGCATCATCGACTGGTGGATAAAATCTCCGCAGCAATGCCGGGTTCCGTGCACAGCTTTATGCGCAAAATGGATGAGACCTTTGGATATGGCGACACCAACAACAAAGAGTCGGTAAAGAAATTCTGGAGCTCAAAAGGTAAATCTTACGATGGTTTTTAATCTTTAAAATGATAATATTATGATATTCAACGGTATAGAAATAATGTTTTTCCTGCTTGGTGTTTTTGCTACACTTGGCGCATGGGGATTGGTGTTTTTTAATAAAACCAGAATAATGAAATGGTACACCTGGGGGGAGGCGTGCATAACGATTTTTATGTTTCTGTTTACAGTGGCATGGTCGTGGAGTTCCGTACTTGAAGGTGAGCCACAGGCTGCAAGCCTCGGCCTGGTCTTTTTCGGAATCCCTACTGTTATTCTGGCGTTCCTTCTGCGTACATTAATTATTAGAAGTAAAATCAGATAGTTAATATGAAGGGTTTGAAAAAAGCCGGCATACTTCCGCTCCTGGCAGTGGTAAGTGTGCTGGCTTGCTATGTTTACGGTGCTGTTACCGAACAACGGAACCTGAGAAACGGAATGTCGGAGTGCTTCTCGGATATGGAGATTGCAGAGATTATCAGCAATGATCCCATGCATTGTATCGGGCGGTTTCCGGAAGGAGAGAGGCATGTATTAGTGGAAAAGGCGAAAGGATGGGGAGGCCCGGCCATGATTGCGACAAAGATCGATACTGCTGGCATTATCTGTGAGGTGAGAGTAATTACTCATATGGAGACCCCTGCCTTTTTTCAGGCACTGCTCAGGGAAGATTTTTTTACCCAGTTTGCAGGAATGGAGGTTGCAAGTGATTTTCTCTGTGATGAGGATATCGACTGTGTCTCCGGTGCCACCATCTCTTCGGTAGGTTTTACCAACGCCATCCGCGAAAGTGGCCACTATTTTGCCAAAGAACAGATGGGGATGCAGTTTGAAACACCAAAAAGGAGGTTCTCTGGAAACGGTTTTATTATTCCTGTCTTCTTTGCCCTGGCGTGGTTCGCTTCGCTCATGAAGAAAAAATGGATGCGCTGGTCTGTGCTGGTGCTATCGGTTACAGTGTTGGGATTTATGCTCAACTATTCGCTGTCGGTTTCGCATTTCTCCTCGCTGCTCATGGGCTTTATCCCTGATATTTATTCCAACTCAGCATGGTTTTTCCTTATCGGATCCATCTTTTTGATGATCATGCTCCTTGGTAAAAACCTCTACTGCACCTGGATATGTCCTTTTGGTGCATTGCAGGAGCTTTTCAGTGCTGTGAGCAGCATCAACATCCCTGTGCCGGCATTTATAAAAAAGCACACACATATGATATCGGGTTTCATCGCATGGGTGTCGTTATGTGTGGCATTAATATTTCGCAACCCGGCACTGGGCAACTACGAACCTTTTGCCGCCATCTTCAGCTTTAGTGGTTATGGTATCATCTGGATCATCCTTCCGGTGGTAATTTTCGGATCTTTTTTTATCAAACGACTTTGGTGTCGTTTCTTCTGTCCTGTGGGGTATCTGCTCAATGCAGGATGTAAAACCAGAAACAGTATTGTCAAACGAATTCGGAAAGCTTCATGAAGAGAAAATCTATATCTCTGGTTTTCAGTGCAGCAGTAATTATTACCCTGTTGGTGTTAATGCTTGTTTATATCTGGCAGGTTTCGATACAATCGGTGTAGCGGATTGCGACAAAAAACTATCTTTGCAAAAATTTTTAAACTATGCATCACGAACTTAGCGAACAGGAACAAGTCAGAAGAGAGTCGCTGCAGGCATTGATCGATCTGGGTATTAACCCATATCCCGCAGCAGAGTATGAAATTACTAACTATTCTGATGAGATAAAGAAGCAGTTTCCTGAAGATGAAACGCTGTTTCAGGAGGTAAGCATCGCCGGCCGGCTCATGAGCCGCCGTATTATGGGTGCCGCCTCTTTTGCAGAGATACAGGACAGCAAAGGTAGAATTCAGCTTTACTTCCGCCGCGATGACATTTGCCCCGGCGACGACAAGACGATGTACAACACCGTTTTTAAACGTCACCTCGACATTGGTGATATCATCGGCGTGAAAGGTTTTGCTTTTATAACGAAAATGGGTGAAGTGACAATCCACGTGAAGGAATACACACTTCTGTCCAAATCGTTGAAACCGCTGCCTATCGTGAAAGAGAAAGAAGATCAGGTTTTTGATGCATTCTCTGACCCCGATCAGCGTTACCGTCAACGATATATCGACCTTATCGTGAACCCTGAAGTGCGCGACACTTTCGTGAAACGTACCAAACTGGTGAACAGCATGCGCTCCTTCCTTACCGAAAGAGATTACCTGGAAGTGGAAACGCCAATTCTGCAGCCTCTCTATGGTGGTGCAGCAGCACGTCCCTTCAAAACGCATCATAACACACTCGACATGACGCTTTACCTGCGTATCGCCAACGAGCTGTACCTCAAGCGCCTTATTGTTGGTGGTTACGATGGTGTGTTCGAGTTTTCCAAAGATTTCCGTAATGAAGGTATGTCCCGCTTCCATAACCCTGAGTTTACACAGATGGAGCTTTATGTAGCTTATAAGGATTACGATTGGATGATGAATACTGTGGAAGAGATGGTGGAACGCATCGCAATGGATCTCCACGGTACCACTGAGGTGAAAGTCGGTGAGAACATCATCAACTTCAAGCGCCCGTGGAAACGATTTACCATGTTTGAAGTTATAGAACATTACACCGGAATCGACATCAGCAAGATGGACGAAGCAGAACTTGTTGCTACAGCGAAAAAGCTCAATGTTCCGGTGGACGAATCCATGGGTAAAGGAAAGCTTATCGATGAGATTTTTGGCGAGACCTGTGAAGCAAAACTTATCCAGCCTACTTTCATTACGAACTATCCGGTAGAGATGTCGCCACTGGCGAAGAAGCACCGCGACCATGAAGGTCTGGTGGAGCGCTTTGAGGCAATCTGTAACGGTAAAGAGATCTGTAATGCCTTCTCTGAGCTCAACGATCCTATCGATCAGCGTGAGCGCTTTGAAGAACAGCTGGAGCTTGGCAAACGTGGCGACGATGAATCCATGGTGCTCGACGAGGACTTCCTCAAGGCACTGGAAATCGGCATGCCTCCTACCGCGGGCCTCGGTATCGGCATCGACCGTCTCTCGATGATTATGACCAACTCACACTCTATCCAGGATGTACTTTTCTTCCCTCAGATGAGGCCGGAGAAGTCACAGGAAGCGGAGAACGACAAAGAAGAATAAATGTATTAGGTTATATAAATATCAAACCCGACAGGAGAAATACCTGTCGGGTCTTTTTGGTTTTCCAAAACCTGACGATCTTCAATGATGTTTACTTTATTTGCATTAAGAATTTTCTTATATGATAATGCTCAATCCCATCAAATGAGCCACCACTAAATGAATCCATTGTAACAACAATTTTCCTGTAATTATCATTAATTTTCAAGAGGTTCCCAAATTCTCTATGCAATGTTTTCGCCTCTTTCAAAATCAACGCAGCCTGGATGTACATTTTTTCAGCGTTTTTTACACATACAAAATCTATTTCACCGGTATGTAATACTCCCACTTTTACATCCCAGCCACTGCTTACCAGGTGATTATAAACCACATTCTCCAATACCTTTCCAATGTCATCCGGCTTGTAGCCAATGAGCGCATTCCTGATTCCCGTGTCTTCAAAATAATTCTTACTCCCCGTTTCAAACAGTTTTTTTCCCGCTATATCATACCTGTTTACTTTGTGAATGATAAAGGCATTTGATAAGTATTCAATATAACTCTGAATTTGATTGGGGGAAATCTTTATCTGTTGAGCTTTCAGGAAATCGCTGATTCCTTTTGCTGAAAAAAGACTACCAATATTATCCGCAAGAAACTGTACCAATTGCTCTAAAAGTTTAACGGCGCGAATATTATACCTGCTAATGACGTCTCTGTATATTATTGAATGATAAATACTATTTAAGTATTCCTGTAAAACCTTATCATCTTGATCCAAATGGATAAGATAGGGTAGCCCTCCGAATTTAAAGTATCGTTCAAGAGAGTCATCACTATCTGAAAGATTATGAAACTGCAGAAATTCACTGTATGAAAGACTAAAGATTTGTATTTCAATATATCGTCCGCTCAGTAATGTAGATAACTCTCCGGATAATAATTTTGCATTACTTCCGGTACAATATATATCAATGTTCTCATATAGTAACAGGCTCCGAAGGGCTTTTTCAAAATGATCTATCTCCTGTATCTCATCGATAAAAAGGTAGTTCATTCTATCCTTTTGAAGATGGTCGAGGACATAATCGTTTAGCTGCAAGGCATCCTCAATCGATGCAAAATCTAAGTCCTCTTTGTTGATATATATTATTGCAGCAGATGGTTCGTCTTGTAAAATTTCATTAATGAGCTGATATAAAATATAGCTTTTGCCTACACGACGTTGTCCGGTAAGTACCTTAACCATTCTTTTTTTCATAAATGGCCTGATCTCTGAGAGATAGTGATCTCTTTTTATTATCTTTTCCGGAATCTTCAACATAATTATTATAATTATAGTTATAACTTTTACAAAAATACAAAAAAACTATAATTACAGTTATAATTTTGTTTGTCCATAGCAGACCTGACAGGTTTTTGAAACCTGTCAGGTCTTTTTGGTAATCGAAAACCTGACGGACTTCCTTTTTTTCAAAACCAAAAACTTTTTTCGAATAAAAACGAATACACTGTGAACATTATTCCCTGTTCAATGTTTCTATCATGTAAGAATTATTATTAACAAAAAATTACTGCCATGGGAAATGCCAGATCAGATGCGAGAGAAAAGATTGCTGCAGGAAACCTGAAGGTTACTCCACAGCGCGTGGCAATTCTTGAGACGCTTATAAAGATGAACAACCATCCCACGGCAGATATGCTTTATGCTAAATTACAGAAAAAAGAGCCAAATATCTCTCTTGGGACGGTTTATAAAACCCTGGAGACCTTTGCCCAGGAAGGCATTATTAACAAGGTGAAATCTGATTCAGGTCATCTGCGTTATGATGCCATTACTGACCGTCATCACCATATCTTTTGTTCTGATACAAAGGATATTACAGACTACTTCGATGGCGAGCTTGATTTACTGTTATACGATTATTTTAAAAAGAAAAATATTCCGGGCCTTAGCATTGAAGATGTAAAACTACATATCATTGGAAGGTTTCAGGATACAAAGGATTGTAAGACCCAAAAAAATTAATAAAAACAACAATTAAAAAATTACAACATGGAAACAAAAAATCAATTTCCACTGATCGGGGACAAATTCCCGGAACTGAACGTACAGACAACCCACGGAATGAAAAACATCCCCGGTGATTACAAAGGCAAATGGATTGTTCTATTCTCACATCCCGCCGATTTTACACCGGTATGTACTACTGAATTTGTGAGCTTTGCGAAAAAAGCTGACGAGTTTAAGGCGCTGAACGCTGAGCTTATTGGTCTGTCGATGGACCAGGTTTTTTCACACATCAAGTGGGATCAGTGGATTGCCGATAACATTGGCGTAGAGATTCCATTCCCGATCATTGCCGATGCAGCAGGTAATGTTTCTGCACAACTGGGAATGGTACATCCAGGAAAAGGCAGTAACACTGTTCGCGCGGTCTTCCTGATCGACCCTAAAGGCTTCAACCGCATTATTCTTTATTATCCACAGGAAATTGGCCGTAATATGGACGAGATCCTGCGCGCACTGAAGGCATTACAGGTTAGCGATGGTAATGGCGTTGCTGTTCCGGCAAACTGGCCTAACAACGAGCTCATCGGCGATCGCGTTATTATTCCACCTGCCACATCCACTGAAGAGGCTAATAAGCGCCTTGATCAGTATGAAGGCTATGACTGGTGGTTCTGCCACAGAGAACTGTAGTTAACTGTTAATAATTAATATATAATATGTAATTATTAATAATTAAAACCTGTTAACATTTGGTGTGTTGACAGGTTTTTTTACATTTTTGTATTTTGAGATTAATACTCCATGTTATATAACTAACAATTGATGATTTAGCTGTGACGGATGTTATATGTCAATCCAATTGTTATAAAGGATTGATTTATTGCTTTTTGCCAATATAAAAAGTATACCCGTAGTACTTGCTGTATTTGTTGAAGAGTGTTTGCTCATGGAGCTGATTGGCGATAAACGCTTCGGCTGTTTTATTGCCTTTGTGTTTATTAAGAAAAATTTCAACAGCTTTTTCCTGAGGCTTGAAGAACTCTTCAGTCCAGCAGGAGTCTGGGAGGTTGAATACAGCTACAGGAACATAACCTGCTTTTTGCATAATTGCTGTTTTATTTGGTATGGTATCGATACCTGGGTAGGCATCATTCCAGAAGTCTTCAATCTCTTTGGGGCGGGTTTCCGTAAACCAGGTTGCTTCTGACACGGCAATATAACCTTGCGGTTTCAAATATTTCCGCCACTCTTTGAGGCCTCTTTCAAAGCCGATGTTGTAAATTGCGCCTTCTGACCAGATAAGGTCGAGGGATTCTGCTTCAAAAGACAGCGCATCCATGGAGCCTTGAATACCCTTTACCCGATGCGCCAGGTTGCATTGTTCGGCGTTTTTGTTAAACAGGTCGATGAATGTTTGAAAAAGATCAATGCCTGTTATGGTTCCGGGAGCGTTTTGTGCCAGTGTCATGGTTTGTCCGCCCGTTCCGCATCCCAGATCGGCGATTTTTGAATTATCAGCAAGATTCTCAATGAAGCTAAGCGCTTTTTTTGTTATCTCTTCACTGCCGGGGCCTTGTCTTTCAACTAATGCGTAATATTCTACAATTAATTGTAATTCAAATTCGTGAATGGATTGTATTTCGTTATCGTTACTCATGATTTAAATAATGCAAAGATAGAATAAAACAATCACCTGAGTTGCATGTGTTAAGGTGTTAGTATTTAGTTGTTTAGGAGATTTCAGATTTTTTTATCTTTACGCCAATATATGGAGTTACGAAAATTCATATCACCGGAGATCATTATTGGCGATGATGCTTTGTTGCTGGCAGGTCGTTATGCTCAGAATTATATAGCGCGAAAAGCTTTGATTGTTACCGATGAAGGTGTACAAAAGGCCGGATGGACTGCAAAAGTTGAAGAATCGTTGCGAAAAAGTGGTGTTGATTTTGTTACCTTTAATGGTGTACATAGCAATCCCCGTGATTTTGAGGTAATGGAAGGAGTGTCTTTGTTTCGGGAGCAAGGCTGTGACATTATTATTGCGGTTGGCGGTGGAAGCCCAATCGATTGCGCCAAGGGTATTGGTATTGTTGTTGCAAATGGTGCTCATATAAATGAATACGAGGGGGTTGATACCATCCCGGAACCAATTCCGCCATTAATATGCCTGCCCACAACAGCTGGCAGCGCAGCAGATATTTCACAATTTGCCATAATAAACAATACGGATGAAGGGCGAAAAATTGCCATTATTTCAAAATCTCTGGTGCCGGATGTTTCCTTGATAGAACCTTTTGTAACAACAACAAAAGACGCTTATTTGACAGCATCAACAGCAATAGATACTTTGGTGCATGGTATTGAAGCCTATGTATCGAATGCCTCTTCTGCACTGAGTGATATTAATGCACTGGAAGCCATACGTCTGGTTTATCAAAATCTTTTACCATGTTTGCAGGATCCTCTGAACCTGCTTTACCGTGAGAACCTGTCCCTGGCAACGATCATGGCCGGAAAAGCCTTCTCCAACGCCAGCTTGGGACTGGTTCATGCCATGGCTCATAGCCTGGGGGCACATTGCGATGCTTTTCATGGCGAAGCAAATGCATTACTGCTTGAAGAGGTAATTGATTTTAACTTTTCTTCCGCTAAGGATCGGTACACCCGTATTGCAAAAATTCTTATTCCGGAGTTATCCTGTGATGAAAAAGAGGTTAAAGAAATCCTCCTGTCTGCGTTACGTGAATTCAGGATTAATGCAGGCCTGAACAGTAACCTTTCAAAATGGTGTATTTCGCATGAGGATATAGTAAATTTAGCCCAAAAAGCACTCCTGGATCCATGTCTGGCTACTAACCCACGTGTTGCAAGCCAAAATGATATCATTTCTATTTATGAAAGAGCAACAAAATAATAACGACGAGACCCGAAAAAAGATAATTGGTCTGGGTGAAGGTTCTGCCAGAAAAAATTATTACCCTTTATTACAGCAAAAATACGATGAACTCCGGCAAAAAAACATCGAACTGGAAGCTTCACACCAAAAAATTATTGAGACCAATAAGGAGCTGATAAAAATCAATTCCCAGAAAGATGCTATTCTAAAATGTTTGCCCGACCTGATGTTTGCATTCTCTGCAGATGGTTATATCATTGATTATTATGCAGGTACATATGATGAATTATACACAGATCCTGATGTGTTTATTAATAGGAAAGTTTCTGATGTTCTTCCGGCGGAGATTGCAAATCTTACTGTTGAAAAAACAAAAAAAGTTCTTGAATCCGGAGGAACAGAAGAGTATACCTATGAGCTTACTATACATAATGAAATAAAGACTTTCGAAGCACGTATGGTGTATGTTAATGAGGATACTACCCTGTCCATTGTGAGGGATATTACAGAAAATGTTCGCCTGATAGAAGCGTTGGAAAAAGCTATTGATAAAGCCCGGGAAAGTGATAAACTTAAAAGTGCTTTTCTGGCCAATATGAGCCATGAAATACGTACTCCTATGAATGGGATTATTGGGTATTCTGAACTTTTGAAGAATAAGGATTATTCCGAAGAGGAACGCAATCGTTTTGCCAATACGGTTATTAGTAGCAGCAGGCAGTTACTCAATATTGTAAATGATATTCTTGCCATAAGCCGCATTGAGTCCGGAACAATGAAAACACACTGCAGGGAAACAGTTTTGGGTGAAATTCTGGATGACAGTGTTAATATCTATTCTTCTGTTGCTATTGGCAAAAACCTTGAATTTAACGTCGATTGCGAGGATCCTGAGCTTGTTGTCAATGTTGATAAACAAAAGATCGTACAGGTCTTAACCAATCTGTTGTCAAATGCTTTTAAATTCACTTCACAAGGATCGGTGACTTTGCGTGCCGAAAAGGAATCCTCAAATCTGGTATTTGATGTAACAGATACGGGTATCGGGATACCTTCTGATAAAAGGGATGTTATCTTTGAGCGATTTATGCAGGTCGAAGTTGAGGTAAGCCGCCAGTATGGAGGAACGGGTCTTGGATTGAGTATCTCAAGGAACCTTGCACAGTTAATGGGGGGCTCTTTAACTCTTATGCCCGATACCGGAACCGGTAGCCATTTCCGCCTTGTGGTGCCGGTGAAATAGCAGTTACTCCGGCATCACAAAGGCTGGTGTTACTACGATATTGCTTTCGTTGAGGGCCCTGTCGCGAATGCGTACCTCATAGCGGAAGGTGTCACAATCGCTGTAAATGTTTAAATCCAGTGTGTCTTCTATGGTGCCGCTGATATTTTTATTCACCCCACTGGGGGTAATAATGGGAATACGCCCGTGAAACTGAACGGTATCGCCGGTATTTTCATTCACAAAATGCTGCCATATACCATCACGGTATTCAAAGTAATCAATAAAAAGGTTCAGATCATAGGGTGGCAAGGTATCTACATCATCTTCAAGACCAATATCACCGTCACCATCTGTAAAATAGAGAGTCAGCAAACCTTTTTCTACCACGCTGTCGCTATTCATCAGAAAAGCAAAGTCCTGAAATTCCAGATAGGGCTCCACAGGATATTCAACCTTTTCCTGACAAGCTGTTGCTACCATGATTATAAGCATGGCAGATACTATACGGAATATGTTTGTCTTTTTTTTCATCCTAAAAATAACGCCATTGATAAGGGCGTTAGTACTTATCAGACAAAGATAGTGATATTGTTTTAGTTTAATACAAATACTATTTGAGCCTTTTGTAAGAACGGTTATCGCGGGCAATATTTACCAACAGAAAGAACCCCAGGAGCAGGGAAGCCATAAAGCCAAATGCTCCTATTACAGGTATATCGTGCCAGAAAGGCGGTATATTGGCAATGGTAACAATGGCACTGCCTATGATTAAGGCTGCAAGTACTACGGCAAATGAGAGCCTGTTGATACTGCGTTGAAAGCGAAAGGAGGATTCATTAAGGCCTTTATGTTGCAGGTTCATGCGCAGGTCCCCGCCTTTAACCTGACCGATTATTGCTCTCAACTCTCCCGGGAGTTCGTTAAGCAAAGCAGCCATTTCCACTGAGGAGCTATAGGTGTTGTTAATCATTTTGCGCATACTCATTTTCTCGCGGATCATTTTTTTTGCCCATGGGCGGATATACTCCACAAGGTTGAAATCGGGATCCAGGCTGCGCGCAACGCCTTCGATGGTAATTATTGCTCTTGCCAACAGATATACCATTGACGGGATACTCATCCTGTAGCGGAAGATTACATTGAACATTCGCTGTATAAGCTCTCCCATATTCAGCATCTTCAATGGCAGGTAAGAGTATTGCTGCATCAGTTCATGCACCTCCAGTTCGAGCTCATCGCGTTTTTCAAACTGCTGTGATGTTCCTGTAATGGTAAGAATAATATTTGTTAGCGCCTGGGAATCACGTTTTGAAAAGGCAATCATCAGGTCTGCGAGGTTCATGCGCCACTGCGGAATCATATAACCCATCATTCCATAATCGAGGAAAGCAACCTTGCCGTCGGGAGTAATGCGGATATTTCCCGGATGCGGGTCGGCATGGAAGAAGCCATGATCGAAAATCTGCTCCAGAACGGCTTCAACGATGATCTTTGCCATCTGCCCGGAGTCAATGCCTTGTTTTTGCAAAACATCACTATCAGTAGGATTAAAGCCATCAATATAATCCATGGTTAATACCCGCTTTGTGCTGAGGTCGTTATAAACTTCCGGAACAATAATATGGCTGTTTTTTTCAAAATTGGCCTTAAAGCGAAGGATGTTGTTAGCCTCGTTAACGAAGTCGGTTTCTTTTTTTATGGCGCGGTCAAATTCGTCTACCATCCTCACGGGGTTCAGGTTTTCCAGTGGCCGGTAAACGGATTCCGAGACTGCTGCCATCTCACGCATTATTTCAGTATCTGTTTTGATAATATCGCAAATGCCGGGGCGCTGAACTTTCACTACAACACGTTTGCCATTGTGAAGTATTGCTTCATGTACCTGTGCAATAGATGCAGATGCCAGGGGTTTGGATGTAAAAGACTTAAAAAGTTCTGAGACATTTTTACCCAGTTCCAGTTCAACGGTATTTTTCGCCAGTTCCTCGGAGAAGGGTTTTACATTTTGTTGCAGCTTTTGCAATTCAGCACGTATTTCCGGTCCGACAAGATCGGGTCGGTTGCTCATTATCTGGCCAAACTTAACAAATGCGGGTCCCAGATCCTCCAGCGCCATACGTATTCGCTGGGCTGTAGAGAGGCCGCGTTTGCGAATTATGCGCCATTGTTTACGATTTTCCCTGATGTTACTTTTACTAAGCTTTGAATAAACTACATCTTCAAAGCCATAGCGGATAAGCACAGCGGCAATCTGGTGATAACGTTTCAGGTGCCGTGTGTGGAAGAGCATTTTCTTCCCGGGGTTATTCATACCTTATTCACCCTCCTGTTGCTGATCACCCTCCAGTGCCTCCACACGTTTGAGCAGGCTATCATACTCTTCCCGGGTTGGCACATTGAGCTTTTCAAGCACCTTTTTCACCTCATCATTCACATTATCCTTCATATCGGTTTTCTGGGCGTCGACTTTTTCTTTCATTTCTTCGGCAAATTTTCTGCCTTCTTCTTCGGAAAGGTTAAATTCTTTGGCGATGCGTTCACCATACTCTTTTACCTTGTCTACGGTCAGGGAAGCAGCTCCCAGGCCGGCATAAAATGCTTTTGCTATCTGTTCTTTCATGATTTTGAATATTTTACAACTTCAACGTTATAACAATAAATGTTCCATTAGGGATTCATGACGATTTGTCGGATTATAAAGGTACAAAAAGATTACCTTCGCAAGGATGGCGAAGAGTAAATTATTTGTCGTGGATTACCGCCTGAATGAGCAGGCTTTGGCAAGGCTAAGAACCTTTGGTGAGGTTGTGTTATTTCGTCATTCTATGGTAAAAGGACCTTTGGCGGGGCATCCGGATATTGCCATGTTCTACAATGGCGATAGATTGATTCTCTCTTCAGATATCCCTGAATATATCCCGGATACTTTTTTACATCATGGCATTAATTATCTAAAAAGCGACCGACTGTCAGGACCGGGACATCCTGACACTGCAACATTTAATGCTTCAGGTAACCATGAGCTTTTAATCCACAATATCCGGTATACATGTTCGCATATTCTTAATCTTTATAAAAATAAAAATATACTACGGGTACGACAGGGATATTCGCGCTGCAGCACATTAATTCTTAACAGTAAAAATATAATTACCAGCGATGAAGGGATTTATCGAAAAGCGGTGAACACGGGTATTACTGCGCTGCTTGTAACAACAGAAACCATTGAGCTTCCCGGGTTACCCTATGGGCTTTTCGGTGGGTGTTGTGGTATTTTTCATAATGAAATATTGATAAATGGAGACCTTCATCTTCACCCACAGGGAAAAGTGATTCACAGTTTTATAGAGAAATGCGGTTTTACTGTTACCGGGCTTTCCAAAAAACCACTGACAGATGTGGGTGGTATTTTTTATTTTGATTCAAAACTGTGAGTTTAAAAAGCGTAAATTTGCATTTCCAGAAGATCATCACGTGATAAAACCGGAAAAAATACAGGAAATAATGGATACTGTCCACATTGAAGATGTGGTTGGTGAATTTGTAACATTGCGAAAACGTGGTGTTAACCTGTTGGGATTATGCCCTTTTCATAATGAAAAGACACCTTCATTTACAGTATCTCCGGCGAAGGGAATTTTCAAATGCTTTGGCTGCGGGAAGGCCGGAAATGCAGTTGGTTTTCTGATGGAACACGAACATTTTTCCTATCCTGAAGCGCTGAAGTATCTGGCCCGTAAATATAACATTGAGGTTGAGGAGGAAGAACTTACCGATGAGGAAAAGCAATTTCATGATGAGCGGGATGCGCTCATGGCTGTTTCCGCCTTTGCACAGCAATATTTCACCCGGATGCTTCATAAAACAGAGCTGGGCAAGAGTATTGGGCTGTCCTATTTCAAAAAGCGTGGTTTCCGTGGCGATATTATCGAGAAGTTCCAGCTGGGATACTCCCAGGATAAATGGGATGCCTTTTCCGAAAAGGCTCTTGAGGAGGGTTTCAAGATAGAATATCTTGAGAAAACAGGACTCACAATTGTTAAGGAAAACAAAAAATATGACCGCTTCAGAGGGCGTGTAATATTTCCTATTCATAATCTTTCAGGCCGTGTTATCGGGTTTGGTGGCAGGATTCTTACATCAGACAAGAATAAACCCAAATACCTGAATAGCCCCGAGTCGATTATCTATAACAAAAGCAAGGTACTGTATGGTATTTACTTTGCCCGCACGGAGATGGTCAGAAAGGACAATTGTTACCTTGTGGAGGGTTATACGGATGTAATATCATTGCACCAGGCAGGAGTATCCAATGTTGTGGCGTCATCAGGAACATCGCTTACAACAGACCAGATTAAACTTGTAAAGCGTTATACACCAAATATTACTATTCTGTACGATGGCGATACGGCGGGTATCAAAGCATCCTTCCGTGGTATTGACATGATTCTGCAGGAGGGTATGAATGTTAAAGTAGTGCTGTTTCCTGATGGTGAGGACCCCGACAGTTTTGCCCGGAATCACCGGACTGAAGAGCTGGAAGAATACATCACGAATCAGGCAAAAGATTTTATCCTTTTCAAAGCTGAGGTCCTGCAAAAAGATGCCGGCAATGACCCCATCCGCAAATCCAGCCTGATTCGCGACATTGTTACCTCTGTGTCACTGATTCCTGATGCCATTACCAGATCGGTGTATGTTAAGGAGTGCTCTACATTGCTGGATGTCCCTGAACAGACTCTCGTTAATGAGATTAATAAAATATACCGCAAGCGATTTTCATCAAAATACAACAACTTCATCCCCGACCCGGTAGCAAAAGAGAAACCAATTTTACAGAAAGTTGAAGGGACAGAAACTTTTACAAGGGAGGAACAGGAAAGAAATATCATCCGTTTGCTTCTCTTTTACCCGCAAGAGAATATTAAACTCGATGGTGAGGATGAGAATGAAGAGCCCATTGATATTGCCAGTTTTATTATCAGTGAAATTTTGGATGATGAAATTGAATTTAAAAATCCGGTTTATAAAAGTGTTTTTGATCTTATTTCTGAAAGACTAAACGACGGACAATTTACAGATACAAAATACCTTACCAATTTTACTGATCCGGCAATAAGTCAGACCATAATCGATATTATCCAGGAACCCCATGAATTAAGTCAGCGCTGGCACGACAGGAAGATATATGTGAAAAAGGAAAATGAAAACCTCTCAAAATCCGTTGAACGAAGCATCCTGTCATTAAAAGAGAAGTACGTGGAAGAGAAGAAAAATGCAATACTGAATGCCCTTAAAGAAGAGAAGGAGTCGGAAGGAATTCTGGATCTTCTGCAACAAATAAAGGTGCTGGATGAAATTCAGAATCACATTGATGTTAAGCTTTCCAGAACAATGAAGAGGTAAAAGCTGTTGAGGTTTTTCTGCCTCATTGTTGTTTCTCGGTTTTTTTTAGAAAAAGTTGCTTTCCATATGATAACGAAATGCCATTATACCGGACAACGCCCCATTGGAAATTCTTAAATGGTTTAATCTTTAATGGTTCCTGAAAGAAGGGATTGCTTCATCATCA
>CAZQNY010000015.1:8643-38878 GCA_964594665.1 uncultured Bacteroidales bacterium | reverse complement strand
GTTTATATCATTTTCCCGATAAAATACGATAGTATCAATATGATACCACTGAGAAAGATTAATATGTTGCCAATACCACGGTACTGACTGAAATGGTGTGTCTTTTGAATTATTATAACAGGAACAAAATAGAGAAACAGCGCAGTCAATGGCGCAATAAGCTCTCCAAACAGATCTATAATATTAAAATTCAATATGGTAATAATCCATAATGTGATTATTGAGAAAGAGAAGAAAATTATTTCCGATACCGTTCCTGTTTTTTTTGTGTCTTTATTGTGAAAAAATACGGAAATCAACTCCATGCTACTCTCTTTATATCCCAGAGCAACGCCAAAAAAAGAGGTTGTAAGTGCTGTTATGCTCACAAATGGACCGAATTTTGAAAGAAATGGCTTCCCTTTGCTCTCACCGAGAAGTGTGAGAATCGACATGTTCTCATGACTGGCATGTAAAGCAGCTTTATGATCTATGGAAAACAGGCATGAAACAACAAAGAACAGAATAAAAACCATCAGTATACTGATTCCTTTTTTAATGATCTTTTGATATCTGCTTTCAATGTCACTACGTGCTGAATTCTGCTCTCGGAAACTTATTACCATAGGAGAAATAACTGAAAAAAACATAAACGACATAACGAGAATGGGAAATAAAAGAAAGAACTGCTTCAGAAACGTATGCAGTGGCGGAATAGCGAAAATACCTTCAAAATCCCATACATCCATCAACGCCACAGATATTATTAGTAAAAAGATTATCAATAGAATGCTTAAAAAACCAAGTACCTTTATAAGTGCCTTTTTGCTTGTTTTTATAATCAGAAATAAAATCAGTAATATTAATAAACTAAGAAATGAGCCATGTGCAGGATTGGTTTTTGTCAATCCGCTCTCTGTCAGTACTTCTCCTATATCGTTGTTCAGTCCAATGGAATAAGCAATAAGAAGTGCATAGAGAAATAGAACAAATAGTATATTAATCAGTATTCCTGCCTTTTTTCCAAGGAATTGTTTTACGGCTCCTGTGAAGTCCATGGGCACAGAAGTGTTGTTTACTATGCGTGCAAAGATGTTTTGTGGCGGATATACCATAAACCAAACCAGTGAACAGGCAGTAATGAACACCCAAAACCCGCCAATACCTGCTTCAATTGGGAGAAAAAGTATCCCCGCACCTACAGCAGTACCAAAAAGGGTTAATATCCAGTATGCATTCTCCGTCCTTTGGTTGTTTTTTTGACTCATATGGTTAAGGTTCTGAGTAGTTATAAAATACCAGTATCTGTTTACACAAATTTATGAATTTTATTAATATACAGATCTGGTTATTTCAATATGATTCGGGTGTTATGTATGGCTGGTTTGTGCCGGAGCAGTTGAAAGTCAATAATGATGTTACGGGAAACGATGAATCATAATTCGGAAGTTTCCTGCACTGCTGCTGGCCGGGGGATACCAAAAACAACAGTTATAAGGGAGCTTAAAGCAGATTGCCGCACGCACGCCCAAAGAAATAATTTCGTACTTTTGCATCCGCACCACAATCATGGTGCACCGTTTTAACAAAAACAATGATTATGAATTTACTTGAAGGAAAAACAGCTTTGATAACAGGTGCTTCGCGCGGTATCGGCCGTGCTATTGCTTTACGTTTTGCTCAACAGGGCGCCAATGTTGCTTTTACCGACCTCCGTGCAGACGAAAACAGTGAAAGCCTTGAAAAGGAACTTTCTGAACTGGGTGTGAAAGCAAAAGCATACGCTTCCAATGCTGCTGATCTTGAGGATAGTACCAATACTGTTAATGATATTGTTAAGGATTTTGGTCGTATCGACGTTCTCGTGAATAACGCCGGTATCACCCGCGACAAGCTGATGCTTCGTATGAGCGAAGAGGACTGGGATCTCGTTATTGGCGTGAATCTCAAGAGCGCTTTTAACCTTACCAAAGCAGTACAACGCTACATGATCAAACAGCAGGGTGGCTCGATTATCAATATGAGCTCTGTTGTTGGTGTTAGTGGAAATGCCGGACAGGCTAACTACGCTGCTTCCAAGGCCGGACTTATCGGTTTTACCAAGTCGGTAGCTCAGGAACTCGGCTCCAGAAACATTCGCTGTAATGCCATCGCTCCCGGTTTCATTGAAACAGAGATGACAGGCAAGCTCTCTGATGAGGTAAAAGAGTCGTGGGCAAAGCAGATTCCTCTGCGCCGCGCAGGGCAACCTTCTGATGTGGCTGATGTGACTGTTTTCCTTGCTTCTGATCTCTCGTCATATGTTACCGGCCAGGTGATCAATGTCTGTGGCGGAATGAATACTTAAAAAGCCACGCTTCTGTGATAAACTTTATAACCTTCGGATCCAATGCTTCACTGGTGCCACTGGCATTCATTGCCGGGTTGTTGTATGCTGCGGTACTCTATTACAGAAACCGTGTTGAGGATATTTCTACCCGCATGCATGTGGCGCTTTTCGTCCTTCGTTTCTTCGCCGCCTCTGCCATTGTATTAATGCTTTTTAATCCGCTGATGCGCAGAAAAGAGACGAGTATTGAAAAGCCTGTTGTTGTGTTGGCGCATGACAACAGTCTTTCTCCGGCTGCAACAGCCGATTCATTGTATTATAAAGCACAATGGACGGAACAGTGGCAATTATTTGCAGGAAACCTTTCTGCAGAATATACTGTCCGCAGCCTTCTGTTCGGTGATCAGGTTTCTGAAGGTCTTGTGCCTTCTTTTGATGAATATTATACGGATATGTCACTGCTTGGTGATGAACTCTCAAGGCGCTTTGGCGGGCGCAATGTCGCTGCTGTTGTCGTTGCCGGCGATGGTATTATCAACAGAGGCCCGGATCCGGCATGGTCGTATCATCTCGATGCCCCATTGTACACCATAGCCCTTGGCGATACCACTCCTGCTACTGATAGATATATCCATAATATTCGTACAAACGAAGTAACATACCTCGGGAACCGTTTCCCGCTGGAGGTGGAATTGGGGGCTACACTCAACGACGGAGAACCGCTATCGGTAACCGTGACAAAAAACGGCAAGCGCATTACTTCAACCTCTCTTGTTGCTTCCGGAGAAAAGTATTTTAATACGCTTGATTTTTTTCTCGATGCTGATGAACCCGGGTTGCAGCGCTATACTGTTGCCGTTTCACAGGGTCAGGATGAAATAAACATTCGTAATAACCGTCACGATTTTTATATTCGCGTACTTGATGGCAGGAAGAAAGTTGCGTTGATTTCCGGATCGCTCTCTCCCGACCTCTCTGCTCTCCGCCAGGCTATTGCAGGTTTGAATACTTATGAAACAGATTATGTTGATTTTCGTAAAAGTGAGAACTTTCAACCTGCAGATTATGATATTGTTATTCTTTATGGCCTCTCAGGCGAAAGTACGTTGCGCGAACAAATCACTGCTGCCGGAATCCCTGTGTTCCTGATTTCTACCCATAATGATGATTATAATGGGTTTAATGCCTGGAATGCAGGAATCAATATCAACTTACAGGGCGCATCGTATAACCTTGCCACTGCGGTCGTAAATCCGGATTTTTCTGCTTTTAAAGTTCCTTCAGTCCTTTCTGATATTGCATTGTCCTTTGCCCCTCTCAATGTGCCATTTGCCGATTTTGATATGGCCGGTGGCGTGAGTACATTGTTGTATCAAAAGATTGGGTCGGTGGAAACGGACATGCCGCTGCTTAGTGTTTCCAAAAGCCTCGATACCCGGTATGTTATGCTCCTTGGTGATGGTTTTTGGAAATGGCGCATCCGCAATAATGATAATAAAGCAGCCTTTGATCAGCTTATTGCCGGCGCTTTGCAATACCTTTCCATCCGCGATGAAAAACAATTCCTGTATGTGAATACCCGCGAGCAGTATTATGAAAATGAAACCGTTTCCTTTGAGGCTCAGGTATATGATGATAATTACCAGCTTACAACCGACAGAGATGTGTCGCTGGTACTAACGAATGACAATGGAGATACCTTTCCGTTTGGAATGGTTGCTCAGGGCAACAGTTATGTTCTTGATGCCGGAAGACTGATTCCGGGGCGGTACTCCTGGCGGGCAACGGTTATGCACGACGGCCAATTGCTCGCTCAGGCAGGAGCTTTTGTTGTTAGTGAAGTGGTTGCTGAACTGAACAATCTTGTTGCTGACCATACCCTGTTACGGAACTTTGCACTCAGAAATGATGGCAGTCTTGTTTATCCTTCTTCCCTTGAGCGTCTTCAGAATGAGCTTCTGGAAGATAATAATGCAAAACCTGTTGTCACTACCCGTGAAATTTTTATGGAGCTGATAAACGACTACCGCCTTCTCGCGTTAATACTTCTTCTCCTTTCCGCAGAGTGGTTCCTGAGACGATATCTGGGCTCCTATTAAAATAAGTTATTATGGACTACATAACATTGATATTTTGGTCGGTTCTGGCCATTATGATAGTTGATTTTTTGGCAGAAAGATATCTGGGATTGTTGAATCTCAAAGCATTGAAACCGAAACTTCCTGAGGTTTTGCAGGGAATTTATGACGCTGAGGAGTATGAAAGAATGTTTAAGTATTATCGGCGCAGAGATCGCTTTTCGCTGCTATCCCAGTCCATTTCATTCCTTGCCATGTTGCTTTTCTTCGCTTTTGGCGGTATCGGTTGGCTCGACGGACTTGTTAGAAGTATTACTGATAACGAGTTGCTATGCGGGTTGCTTTTCCTGGCAGCAGCAGGTCTTGCTTCCATAATCCTTTCACTGCCTTTTTCTTACTATTCGGTGTTTACCATTGAGGAAGCTTTTGGTTTTAATAAATCCACGCGCAAAACCTTCTGGCTCGATCAGGTTAAAGGTCTTCTGGTGGGGGCAATTCTTGGGGGTGGTATTTATGCCCTTCTGTTTGTGATTTACCGTGGCACGGGCAGTTATTTCTGGGTTATTGCATGGGCTGCAGTTACGCTTATCATGGTGTTTATGTCAATGTTTTACAGTTCGCTTATTGTTCCTCTTTTTAACAAGCAAACACCTTTGCAGGATGGTTCTTTAAAGTCGGCTATTGAAGCTTTTGCTGTAAAGGCAGGATTCAAGCTTGATAATATCTTTGTTATTGACGGCAGCAAACGTTCTACCAAGGCCAATGCTTATTTTAGTGGACTGGGTCCCAAAAAACGTATTGTACTTTACGATACGCTTATCAATGACCTTGACGAGCAGGAGATTGTTGCTGTTCTGGCACATGAGATCGGACATTACAAACATCGCCACACACTCAAAGGCATGGTTACTTCAACTTTACAGAGCGGAGCCATCTTTTTTGTGCTGTCATGGTTTCTTCAATATCCTTATGCCAGTTTTGCCGCTGGTGCTGAAGTACATAGTTTTTACCTCGGGCTGCTGATGTTTGGCCTACTGTTTACTCCGGTGGAATTTGTTATTGGCATGATCATGAATATCTCCAGCCGCAGACATGAGTACCAGGCCGATGCTTTTGCCGCAGAATACGGCCTCGCTGAACCTCTGATTGAAGGTTTGAAGAAATTATCTGTAAAGAGTTTAAGTAATCTCACTCCACACCCCTGGTATGTGAAGATATATTACAGTCATCCGACATTGTTGCAGAGAATAGACGCTTTGAAAAAATAACCTTTAGATTGAAGGTTTTTGTGTTTTTATAAAGTCCCACGGAAGTGGAGCTTTACTGTGATCAGTTTTACCGGTAGAGACACACCGCCGTGTGTATCTTTCAATTAATGCCGCCGTGTGTATCTTAAACTAAAAAAGCTCATTGATTCTATTAAAAAATTAAATATCTCTCTTATTCGTCACCCAACGTAACACAAAATAGATGGCAATACAATATCCGATGCAGATTACTATATCCTGCCATCTGACAAACTCCTGAAACTCATATCCAAAGAACTCCATTAGCTGGGTCCGGGGAATGCGAATGAGGTTGTTGGCAGCTTTTAACGGGAAGTACTGGTTTATCTCTGCTCCAGCTTTAAAAGCAATGATTGGTTCAGCAATCACACCATACAGAAGCATACTCAGAATTGCTACAATGGGTTTTCTGATGGTCATGGCAAAAATCAGGCACACCATGAGGTATGTAAAGAGCTCCAGGAAATATGCAAAAGCAAAGCCCATTTTGTCAAACATAGCACTCCATTCCACTTCCGGTGTTTTGTGAATTATTCCGTTAATCAGAGAAATCAGGAAAATAAGCAAGGTGGTAAAAAAACCCATACTTACAGCCATTATTACCTTGGAATTGAGAATCTGCGTCTTGCCCATGCCTGTGATGACGTTCTGCTTCAGCGTGTTGTGTGTGAACTCGTTGGTGATCAACATCACAAAAAGAAATCCAATAAACAGCTTGATATACCCTGCAAAGAAGAACATGTTCTGCCATACTTCAGGGAAGGTATAGATGCTGAATTTTGGAATAGGAAGGGGACTGCCGGAGGTATTATTGGATATGGTATCGTTGAGGATAGATTGTATTGCGCTGCCACCAAGTGTAAAACCAAGGACAAAGATACCCACAAGAATCCAGATGGTCTTGTAAGTTTTTACTTTTAGAAATTCTATCTTTAAATAATTAATCATCTTTCAAAAGGGATAAAAAGTGTTGTTCAAGCGATTGATGGATTGGGTTTAAGCGGCGCAGTACCACGCCTTTGGAGAAGAAATACTGGTTTAGGTCTTCGGCATTCTTTCCTTCAGCCAGCGTGCAAACAAACTTCTTCTCATCCTTTGAGTAGTCTGTGATAATAGCTTTTTCGCCCATATAATCTTGAAGATTAATGAGTTCATTACCTTCTATCTCCACCTTATGCCCGGTGCTGATAATGTCGTTCACTGATGATGTTTGTAGTTTTATCCCGTTATGAATTACCATAACATGTGAACATATTTTTTGTACTTCATCAAGCAGGTGGCTTGCAATGATGATTGTTTTATCTGTTGCTGCGATATCTTTGATAAGTTGTCGTACTTCTGCAATACCTGTGGGGTCGAGGCCGTTGGTAGGTTCGTCGAGGATTAAGACCCCGGGATCGCCCAGTAGAGCTGCTGCGATGGCAAGCCTTTGTTTCATACCATAACTATAGGTCTTGAAGAGGCTTTTTTCACGGTGCTTCAGATCTACCAGTCCGAGAACCCTGTCTATGTCACTGTATTCTACTCCACGAATCTGACAAATAATTTTCAGGTTCTCTCTTGCTGAAAGGTAGGGGAGGAAGTTGGGATGCTCCAGGATGGCTCCAATCTTACGACGTACTGCCGGTGAAGGATCCTCTCCAAACCATTTATAGGTGCCTGAATCCGGTGTTGTAACACCGAGTATCATCCCGAGTGTGGTCGTCTTTCCACTGCCATTTGGCCCAAGAATACCAAATACCTGACCGCTTTCAATGCTTATTGTCAGGTCGTTGACGGCATGTACTTTGCCAAAGTGCTTGTTTAATTTGTTGATTTCAAGAATGGTTTCGCTCACAATAGTTTTGTTTTTAACGACACATATGACGAATAGAAACGCTTTTGGTTTCACTTTTGGATGAAAAAGAAAACAATGCTGGCGCTGTCAGGCGCTCTCCGTCTCCTTATTTCCTTTACGGATGAAAAAGAAGAAAAACTGCAGGCTTTTTATGATAGGGCAGGGGCGCAGACTTCCATTGCTTCACACTTCTGGTAATTACCGATTCCTCTGGCAATGTGATATCACATGCCACACATAATAAGGTTTCTGGTCGACATACTTTCAGGGTGCTTTCAATCATCTGAAGGTTTCTGTAGGGCGTTTCAATGAATATCTGTGTTTGATTTAATTTATAGGCATCGCGCTCCAGCGAAAGGAGCTTTGCCTCCCGCTCGTTTTGCTTTCGTGGCAGGTAGCCGTGAAATGTAAAGTTTTGTCCGTTAAAACCGGAAGCCATAAGTGCCAGAGTTACGGAGCTGGGGCCAGTGAGTGGTTTTACGGGAATACCTTTACGCTGTGCTCTTTTTACAACCTCCGCGCCCGGGTCGGCAAGGCATGGTACACCGGCATCCGAAAGCAGCCCGACATCATGTCCGGCAAGTAATGGTGTCATTAGTGTATCAAAGTGCAATGATTCTGTATGTTCATTGAGAACACCAAAATGGATGGTGTCAAAATCTTTGGAATAGCCTGCTTTTCGGAGAAACCGCCGGGCACTGCGTAAATCCTCAACAATATAGTGTTCCAGTCGGGCCATCACTTCATGGTTTAGCGCCGGAAGCACATGTGATGTGTGTTCTCCGCCAAGCAATGAAGGCAGCAGATATAATGTTCCGAATTTATTTTGTTGTGTCATAACCAGGGTAGTTTGTTCAGATCGGTATTTCCACCGGAGAGCAAAAGTACAAGAGTTTTATTTTTAAAAAACGATTCACCCTGATCATTAAGTTGCAGAAGCGATGCCAGTGGTACTGCTGCTGAAGGCTCAACAACAATTTTCATCCTTTCCCAAATGAAATGCATGGCGCGAATGATGTATTCTTCATCGGCAAGCAAAATGCGGGCTACATGTTTTTTTATAATGGGGAAAGTAAGGGTTCCCAGTGACGTAAGTAGCCCGTCGGCAATGGTAACCGGGTTTACCGATGGGATAAGTTTCCCGGACTGCAGCGATCTGTATGCATCGTCGGCACCGGAGGGCTCTGCTGCCATTACAGTGGTGTGTGGTGAAAAATGATGGCATGCCATGGCCGTGCCACTGAGCAATCCTCCGCCACCCACAGGTGTGATAAAGTAATCAGGTGCTCCAATGTGCTCAAAAACTTCCTGTGCTGCGGTCGACTGGCCACAGATAACGGAGTAGTTGTTATAGGGATGAATTTCCGTTGCTCCGGTTTTTTGAATTACCTTTTTAAGTGTCGTTTCGCGGGCTTCGAGGGTGGGTTTGCAGAACGTGATTTTTCCGCCATATCCTTCCACTGCATTAACCTTTACCCGAGGGGCGTTTTCAGGCATAACAATGTAGGCAGGGATATTGTTTTCCCTTGCTGCCAGCGCCAGCGCCTGTGCATGGTTGCCGCTGGAATGGGTAGCGACACCTTTGCGTTTTTGATCTTCAGGTAATGATAAAAGAGCATTTGTCGCTCCGCGGAACTTGAATGCACCGGCGCGTTGAAAGTTCTCACATTTAAAATAGATCTTTGCCCCGAGCATATGGTTCAGAGTTGCGGAAGAGTGTACAGGCGTATGATGAACATGCCCCCGGACACGCTTTGCCGCATCAAGGAGCATTTGTGATGTCACAAAATCAGGCATAATTACTCTGCTGCTTTGTGGGTAAGTATTTTACAGGCTTTCTCAAGCTTTTCATAAATCTTTTCAAACGATCGATAGCCTTTATATAGCGGATCCGGGACTATTTTCGATCGTTTTTCGTCGTCGATGAGGTTCATTACATAATCGACCTTTTCCATATCCTCCTGATTTCTGGCAGCGTCTTCAACGTCAAGGTAATCGCGTTGATCCATAACCAGGATCCGGTCGAAGCGATCAAAATCCTTGGGGTCGAACATTTTCATTTTATGATCAGTGAGGTCAATATCATGTTCTTTTGCTACACGCAGGGTTCTTTTATCCACGGGGTGGCCGATGTGGTAGGGTTCAAAGCCTGCCGATTCAATAGTTCCTGAGATATTTTTTGCTTTAAATTCCTTTTTTAGGATGCCTTTTGCCAATGGCGACCTGCATATGTCACCAAAGCATACAAATAGTACGTTCATGATTATATATTTTAATTATAAGTGTATGAAATACGATTGCGAATGCCGCTTAAAGGTATGAAAAAAAATCGGGAAATGCAAAAGGAACAATAAACCGGTTACATTTTGATTTTTTTCTCGATCTCATCAACGTATGTTCTGAATTGCTTATCGGTTTCCAGAAGGTTCGTAACAGTACGGCAGGCATGCAAAACAGTAGCGTGATCTTTATTGCCGCAATACAATCCTATGGTTGCCAGGCTTGATTTTGTATGTTTCTTGGAGAAATACATTGCCAGTTGCCGGGCCTGTACAATTTCCCTTTTCCTGGTTTTTGAATTAATAAGCTCCAGAGGGAGATCAAAATAGTCGCAAACCACCTTTTGTATATAGTCGATAGAGATTTCGCGGGTGGTATTTTTAACATATTTATCGATCATCTGGCGTGCCAGATCAAGGTTGATTTCTTTTTTATTAAGCGACGATTGCGCCAGAATAGAAATCAGAGCCCCTTCCAGTTCCCGGATGTTTGTAGGGATACTGTATGCAATGTAGTCGATAACCTCCTTGGGCATTTCAATGCCATCGTTATAAAGTTTTTTATTCAGAATGGCAATACGTGTTTCCAGGTCCGGAACCTGCAGATCGGCAGCAAGGCCCCATTTGAAGCGTGAAAGTAAACGTGCTTCCAGTCCTTTCATCTCCACAGGAGGCTTGTCAGAGGTCAGGATGATCTGCTTGTTGCGCTGATGAAGATGGTTGAAGATATGGAAGAATACGTCTTGTGTCTTCTCTTTTCCTGCAAGAAACTGAACATCATCAACAATAAGTACATCCATCATCTGATAGAAGTGGATAAAGTCGTTCTGGTTGTTGTTCTTTACCGAGTCGAGAAATTGTTGAATAAACTGTTCTGACGTAATATAGAGCACTGTTTTATCGGGGAAAGCGTTTTTGGTTTGTAGTCCGATAGCATGTGCTAAGTGTGTTTTTCCAAGACCCACATTGCTATAAATGAGTAGTGGGTTAAAAGCTGTTTTTCCGGGGTTTCCTGCAACGGCATACCCTGCAGACCGCGCTAAACGATTGCAATCTCCTTCAATGAAATTATCAAAAGTATAGGATTCATTTAACTGCGAGTGAACCTTTATCTTTTTTAATCCCGGGATGATAAAAGGGTTGGGTATTTCCCGTGTTTTGCCGCCACGGTTAATATCAATAGGCATATTCACATCTGGATTCCTTGTTTCCGGTTTGCTGGTGGTGGGTATTTTTATGGTGCCACCGTTTTGTTGTCCTGCTGCCTGCTGCGATTGATCAATAACAATGCTGTATTCCAATCGTCCTGAGGGGCCTAGTTCATGACGAATAACAGTTCGGAGGAGATTAATAAAATGCTCCTCAAGCCATTCATAGAAAAACTGACTGGGAACCTGTATGGTTAGAACGTTTTGCTCTATTTTAACAGGCTTTATAGGTGCAAACCAGGTGTTGTAACTTTTAGAATTAATGTTGTCTTTTATTATAGACAGGCAATTTGCCCATACAACATTATGGTCTGTATTCTTCATTCAGATGGTTATCACTCGTTCGTTAATTGCTTTTTTTGTCCTCCTGCAAAGTTTGGAGCATTAGAAAAATTTAATGTTTCCAGAGGATGTTTCGTGCTCATTAAAAGCTGAACAAAGTAAATTATAAAAAAGTGAAAAAAAAAGCTGGTTACGACTTGATATTGATGATAAAATAGACTAATATTTAAGCAAAGAAATTCATTTTCAAAATGTCATTCCCTAAAGCCCTGATACATCAACGGATTTCGAAAAATACTGAAAATTTGTCAGGACGAAAAAAATCTCACTTTTTATGAAAAAAATATTATCAGGGTGTTAAAAAATAATTTTATTAACAATAAGATTTTATATTTAAATTTTTATATAAAAGCGTATTATGCTGTATATAAATGAGTTACGTTTAAGCCCCTGATTTTTAGCATTTTCTGTTCCAACGCATTTGATTCTTTTCTGCGCACTGAAATGTGTATTCGACAAGTCATCTCAAATTCCTGAAATATCATTTTTACATGATCTTCTTTGATAACACGCATTACATCATTCATGATCGGATATTCATAGGTTAATTCATAGATTTCGTTTATAGTGCATGTTTCAATTTTGTTATTATCTATTGCCTCCTGAGCTGTGGTTTTATAGGCATTTATTAATCCCGGAATTCCCAGCTTTACGCCTCCGAAATAACGTATCACGACAATAAGTATATTGGTAAGGTCATTGGACTGAATCCGGCCGAAAATGGGTTTTCCTGCTGATCCTGATGGCTCACCGTCATCATTAATGCGATATGCTGTTTTTTCTGCTCCCAGCTGGTAGGCATAACAATGATGCCTGGCATCGTAATATTTCTTTCTCAATGCCTCAAGTTTTTCTTTTATCTCTTCTTCTGTCACCACAGGATAGGCAAAGGCGTAAAATTTGCTCCCGCGGTCTCTGAAATATCCTTCACTCTCTTTTGTAATTGTTCTGTAGGTATCGTCGTTACACATATTTTTTCTTTTCCTGATGCAAAGGTAAAAAAACCATATACTTTACCCTATTGTGCTTTTTGTTACTTTTACGCCTTAATTTATATCTATGATACGATTCGTTGCTGTTGTGGCTGTGATTATTCTGATAGCCCTGCTGGTCATTTTAAGGTTGTTGTTCCGCAAATATTCGGCTTTTTGCTCCAAAGAACACCTTAAGAACTATGAAGGATTGCTGCCCTATCCTTTGGAGGGCGATCCTCGTGACCCGCAAAGTGCAAAATATGCCAGGCGTTATAATCTGGTAGCTCGCACAGGTATGTTTGTGATGGTAGTATGTTGTTTAATACCGGTGGTTTTGGCTATGGGTGAATATTTTACAAAGTAATGGCATATTTTGGTGAGTTTATAGCCCTGCTGACTGCAGTATGCTGGACGCTAACGGCAATAGCTTTTGAATATGCGGGGAAACGTATTGGCTCATTGACAATGAACTTATTGCGGCTGTTGATGGCCTTTGTTTTCTATGCCGGATACTCTGTAATTGTATATGGTGAGATTTTTCCTGCAGGGTTTTCCATGAGCTCATGGGGTTGGCTTGCGTTAAGCGGATTGGTGGGTTTTGTTTTAGGCGACTGGCTGTTGTTTCAGGCGTATGTGGATATTGGTGCGCGTATATCGTTGGTTATTATGTCGTTATGGCCTGCTATGGCAGCTTTCCTGGCCTGGGTGTTTCTTGGTGAGCGCATGGCTGTTAATGATCTTTTTGGCCTAGTTATGGTAACCTCCGGTATTGCCATGGTTATTCTTGCAGGTAAAAGATCACGAAAGAAACACAAAGGAGAAGATGCTCACAACAGGGTTCCCCTGAAAGGTATCTTGATGGCGCTGGGTGGCGCTTTTGGCCAGGCCGGAGGAATGGTGCTCAGCAAAATAGGAATGCAAAATCACGACCCCTTTTCTGCTTCTTATATTCGTGTTATTGCCGGTACCTTAGGATTTACACTGCTCTTTACCCTTACCCGCCGATGGAAACGTTTTATCCCGGCAATAAAGGATTTAAAAGCCATTGGTGCTACTTCTGCAGGTGCTTTTATCGGGCCCTTTCTCGGGGTTTCTTTTTCCCTGATGGCGATACAGCATACCTCTACAGGAATCGCCTCTTCGATCATGGCAATTAATCCGATCCTGATCATACCTTTGTCGGTATTGTTTTTTAAAGAAAAAGTGCACTGGCAGGAAGTCGTTGGCGCTACAGTAGCTGTTGGCGGTGTTATTATGTTCTTTCTTTAAATGCGTGCCATGCCTTTCGTAACGGAACACATATCTGCTGCATCTGAACGGGAGTAAGTCTTTCTCTTCTGACATCATCAATTTCTTCTCTCAATGCATCCTGGAGGGCTACATACCACGCCCCTGCAGAAGACATGTCGTTGGTCCTGCGGGGTATAATGTGCAGGTGAACATGCCGTATGCTTTGCCCGGCTTCCTCTCCCTCCTGAAGGCTCCAGTCGAACCCTGTGGTTTGGAAATATTCATTTAAAAAACGGGTGATTTTTTTTGAAAAGGTCATCATCTCAGCCAGCAGCTGATCATCCATTTCCAGCAACGCCGGAATGTGTGATTTGGGGATTACCATGCTGTGACCGGGCAGGATAGGTGAAATATTGTAAACCGCATAAAAGTTATCGGATGCGGCAAAAACGGCATTCTGAATTGCCGCATTGCAAAAAGGACAATTGTTATTCATGGTTAATTATGATAGTAGTCGTTACCGAAAAGAAGCTGAATGTCGTTCTGCCGGCATTTCTCTGCCAGCGCTTCAGGAATAACTTTCCAGTTGTTATATGCAGGTGGATTTACAGGGCTGTTTTTTTGAATGTATTCGTAAAGATAAAAACGAAGGTCTTTTTCTGTGGCATCTGCTATACGTGCAGGAATAATCTCCTGTCCAATACCTGCTCCTTTGGTAAGGTGGCCGCCACCGCCATTGCCGCGATACGAATTCATGGCAACAGTGTATATCTTCTGCATGTCGAAGGGTTCACCCGACGACATTTTAAGGATTGTAATGCGCTGACCTTCAGGTTTTGTGATATCTACAGTGTAGTGGATGCCTGCTGCTGAGGCGTAATTGAAGTATTGCCCGGCAGTAAGTGCCCTGCTGTTATTGGCACTCATTATGATATTTCCCACATTGTCGCGCTTATAACGGATAAGATGATCTTCATCAGAATACACTGTGGCGTACCATAATCCATAACTGTATTCAAGGATGTTTTTTATTTCATTACCTGTTAATTTCATGGTATAGAGGAGGTTTTCAAACCTGTAGAGCTTAAACAAATCTTTAACATAAATATCTCCCTTTTCAATGGTTGTGTTAAACGACAGGGGAGAGGTAAAGGAAATGTCTGCTCCTGTGAGGTCGAGCTGTACCTGATGAATAATGTCAGTAAAGGGTGCAGGGCCAAGGATTGCAGGCCTGGAGTCGATCGCAGTGGCAAAGGTTCCAACTGGCCGGTTGATATATTCGTCGATATTTTCTTTAAATTCACCGAAATGCTCAAGGTACTTTTTGTGTGGCTGTTGATCACCTACACCTACAATTAATCCGGTGATTTCTTTTTCATAGCTGTCGGTGGCAGCATCATAAAAAAGCTCAATATCTGCTACTGCAACATCCCGGGCTCTGCTTGTGGCACCAAGAATAAGAACTTCTTCGCTTTTGCTGTTAAGAATTGTTTTGTTCCATCCTGTGTGGTCGTGCCCCACAAAGATTACATCAAACCCCGGGACGCGCTCCGCAACCAGCTGGCTGGCATTTTCATTTTTCCATGTGTTCTCATCCTGTCCGTTATAGGTATAGTCAACACCAGAATGGAAAAGCCCGATAAGCACATCAGGGTTTTCTTTTCGCTGAATGGTATCGACCCATTTTTTAGCCGATTCAATCATATCCTCAAAGTGCATTCCTTCCCAGATATTTTCCGGTAGCCAGGTGGGAATTGCAGGTGTTGTGAGCCCCAAAACGGCAATGCGAACACCCTGACGCTCAATGATATGATAGGGCTGGAAATAGGGTTTGCCATTGTTGTTGCGTACTGCATTGGCCCCAAGCATGGGCATATCCATCTCCGAAACGAGCTTGTCGTATACCGAATGCCCGGGTTCGATATCATGATTCCCTATACATACAGCATCGTAATCGAAAAAGTTATATATCCGCGAACAGATATGCCTGGAGTTTGTATCCATAAAATTGCTGTAATATACCGATGGGTCACCCTGAAGAATATCTCCATTGTCGAGCAATATTAATTCGTGCCGGTTTATATTGCGCTGTTTTTCAACAAATGTATATACATTGGCAAGTGAAGATATGGGTTGATTGTTGTTTAGAAAATCAACAGGAAACAGGGCTCCGTGAACATCTGTGGTCTCAATTATTCGTATTTTAAGATGATCAGGACGGTTATTATTACAGGATGTAAATACCATAAGGGCTATTATAAACAATATAATGGGGGTTGAGAATTTCATTTTCCGTATGCGTTGTTAATAGTTAAACTCTATTGTGTTCAAAAGGTTTCGCCTTATCAATAAAAATGTGTTTCTACCATGGGTTCGTATATGTTTCGGTAATCCGGATTTTCCTTTCCCGGGCAAATTTTTTCAAAAATACAACTATTATGCACAGGCACAGTAGTTATCTGCGATAGAGTGCACGGTGATTTGCTGCACTTTTGTGAAATACATACCGGATTTTCGTGGCAACAACTGCGCCCATGGGGCCAGAAAAAATCATTCATAGCCATTAACCCATGTTCTGATGCCTCTGCTATTATTCGCATGGCATCAATGCAATAACTTCTTATGGGCTCATCCGTAGCCTGATGTTGTTTGTTACGTAATTGATTTATAAGATATTTATCGTTGATTTCAACACATCCTAAACGTAGCAATACGCGCTGCATATGGTAATCCATAATGGGTGCAAGATTATCTATATCGGAAATTTCATACAAATTTGCATCCTTTAGCAATTTATACAAGAACATGGTCTTTTTGCGCTGCGGATCAGAAAATGCAGCGGTCTTTTCCAATAATTCTATTAGTCCCGCACCTTTATTAATAAGCTTGTTATCGGTTTTTAAAAACAACTGATCAACATTTTTATATTCATTCTGAAGAAAAAAATTCCCCAGGTTGATAAGGTTTGCCGATCGTGTTCCAATGTTGTCAAGGGTGCTGTATCGAATATCTCCAAAGGGAGAAAATACTTCCAACAGCATTTTTTCAAGTTCAGAACGGGTATAAAGAGTGAAATTCTCAGGTTTTGTTAAAGGGTGCTCTTTCAGCATCAGCTCTGTAAAGACCTCTTCAATATACTCCCATCCCCGTGATCCGGTAATCAGGTTATGTAAACTGCGGGTTTGCTCGCATATAGCAACAGCCACAAGGAAAGCCCCTTTTTTTATTGTTGGTGAAACATTACATGATAAAAAGCTGCGCTGTATAAAATCCTTTCTGATCTGAAATTTCCTGAGGATCTCACCTGTTTTTATGCATTGCCCTGTATTGCAATTGATATCCATAATTTTTTTTACTATTTCATTGCGATGAGAATAATAGCTATCACAGCCAGTAATATGCCTGACCAGTTAACAGCCGACAGTCGTTCTTTGAAAACAACATAACCAATCAGGGACGTTAAGACCACAACCGATACATTGTATACCGGCATAAATGTTGATACCTGCATCAGCGACAAGCCGCGAACAAGAAAAAAGATCGAACAAAAATTTATCAATCCCAGAATAATTCCTCCAACAATGGTGTTAAAACTAAATGAGCGAATTTTTTTTCTGAAAATTAAAATCCCCACACCAACAATAAAGGCAAAAAAGAAGGAAGTATATACAAATTCAAAATAATCGTCAGTGACATACCATTCCTGCGCCATTTTAATCATGGTGTCGTTTATCCCGGCAGCAAAGAACAGTATAAGAGGCAGATAGATGTATTTTTTATCTATTTTGGCTTTGTTATCTGTTCTTGATGAAAGATACAGGGCTACCAGCGCAAGAAGTATTCCTGCGATTTTTGTTGGCATGGCTTCATCATGAAAAAGAACAAACCCGGCAATTACCGGTATCACTACCGACATCCTGGTTCCAATGGCTGTTACAGCGACACCAGCCTTTTGTGCTGATAGCGCAAAAAGAAAGAACCCGGCGATAAGGATTACTCCCACAAGCATGGAAAAATAAAACCAGGGTGCCGATACCAGTCCGGATAGGGGGGTATGTGTGCTGTCAATAACAATTCCCAGTGTGGCTGCAGTAATGTAGTTTATGGCAATTGCCTGATCGGTGTCAACAGCAAAACGGGGGAATAATTTAAGAGCAATGATAATTCCTGTGCTGGCAAGGATAAGAAAGATTAAAAATGTCATATGTTTAGTTCTGTTTTCTGCACCTGAAGAACCGCTCTTTTCCCTGCATATCGCGCAATACTTCACAGGCTGTAAACGGATGACCGTCAAACAAAAGCAGCATTTCCCGGCCCAGTGCTTCATTTATTTCGAGCAAAAGTACACCATTATTCGCAACGTGCTGCACAGCAATGGATTTTAATGCCTTGTAAAAAAGCAATGGGTCATCCTGAGGAGCATATAAGGCAGCTTCCGGTTCCCAGAGGGTTACGTTTTTTCGCATGGCCGACTGCTCGCGGGGCAGCACATATGGGGGATTGGAAATAAGCATGCTGACCTTTTCTGTGGGTTGTATGCCGGAGAAATTCAGCATGTCGTCGTGAAAAAAATGAACCTTAGCATCATGCTTTTTGCTGTTTTGTTTCGCTGTTTCCAATGCTCCCAAACTTTTGTCGAAAGCATAGGCAGCGACCCGGGGAAGCATTTTACCCAGGGTAACAGCAATACATCCTGAGCCGGTGCCTGCATCAAGAAAAGATACGGGTTGCTTTTTTCTTTTTAGAATTTCCAGCGCCAGGGATACCATCTCTTCGGTCTCCGGACGAGGAATAAGAACGTTTTTGTTGACGCTGAAATCAAGCCCGTAAAACCAACTCTTGCCAAGAATATATTGAATGGGTTCGTGATTTAATAGTCGCAGAAGAGCCTGCTCAATACCCTGAACCTCACTGGATGCCAGTGGCTGAAGAGGGCAGGAAAGGATCTCCGCACGGCTCATGCCTGTATATTCTTCCAGCAACAGTCGCCCAATGGCACTACGCTCTTCAGCAGGATAGAGATCTGATAACTGCTCTTTTATGAATGCAGTAATGCTTCTGACGGTATGCGATCCGGAATTTGTCAACGCTTAGGATTTGTTGTTGTCTTTATTTGCCAGCATCGGAACGAACTGAAATTTTCCATGGGTGGTTTTAAGGAACGATCCGTCACTGTTTTTTGTTATAACCATCATTTCCTGAAAACCACCTGCCTCCACAGGAATGACCATTTTTCCGCCGGGAGCCAGCTGATCGAGTAAAGCCTCCGGGATGTGTGGCGCTGCAGCGGTTATAAGTATTCGTTCAAAAGGTGCGAAGGTTGGCAGTCCTTCAAAACCATCTCCATAAAAGCATTTTATTCTGATGTTGAGCTCGTCGGCAGTTTTTTTTGCTTTCAGGTAAAGGCTTCGGTGGCGTTCAATAGAAAATACTTTTGCACCCATATGGGCAAGAATACAAGCCTGATAGCCGGAGCCGGTACCTATTTCCAATACTTTTGTGCCTTTTCTTATATCCAGCAGCTGCGACTGAAAAGCTACCGTATAGGGTTGCGAAATGGTTTGTCCAAAACCAATGGGAAAAGGTTTGTCTTCGTAAGCAAATTCCAAAAATGAAGATTCAAAAAACAGATGCCTCGGCACCGTTTCAATGGCAGAAAGAACAGCTGCGGATTCAATGCCTTTGCCGGCAAGGGTTCTTGCCAGATTTTTTCGTAAGCCTTTATGTCTGAAATTGTCTTCTCTCATTCTTAACAATACATGGTGAAAAAGTGTTGCGAAATTACATAAATCAATACCATAAAAAAACTACATTTGCACGAAAACCCCGCAAAAGGAAGTTTTATGTTGAAAATAGGAGTGCTTGGCGCAGGCCATCTGGGAAAGATTCACCTAAAGTGTATAAAGGATATTGCCGGTTATGATCTTGTAGGTTTCTACGATGCAGATTTAGAAACTGCAGAAAAAGTGTCTGCAGAACATGAAATTCCGGCATTTGAAACCATTGAAGAACTGCTTGAACAGGTCGATGTAGTAGATATTGTTACACCTACGATATCGCATTTTGACTGTGCCTCAAAAGCGTTGAAACAGTCGAAGCATGTTTTTATTGAAAAACCCATTGTTACTTCTCCTGCCGAGGCGAAGTCATTGATTGATATTGCCGGTGAAGCGCATGTGAAAGTGCAGGTTGGCCATGTGGAGCGTTTTAACCCCGCCTTTTTGGCTGCCGAACCATGGATCGAAAAGCCCATGTTTATCGAAACTCATCGGCTGGCACAGTTTAATCCACGTGGAACGGATGTCCCTGTGATCCTGGATCTTATGATTCACGATATCGATATAGTGCTTCATGTTGTAGGAAGTAATATCAGGAAAATTTATGCCAGTGGCGTTCCTGTGGTGAGCGATACTGCTGATATCGCCAATGCGCGTATTGAATTTGATAATGGCTGCGTGGCGAATCTGACTGCATCGCGCATCTCCATGAAAAATATGCGTAAAACACGCTTCTTCCAACCCGATTCCTATATCTCAGTAGATTTTCTGGATAAAAAAGTTGAGGTGATCCAGATGAAAAATCAGCAGGGCGAAAATAAGGATCCCTATGCGCTGATGTTTGATCCCGGAAATGGAAAAATTCCCAAGCAGGTTATTTTTAAAAACCCTGAAGTAAAACCTGTCAATGCTATACGCGAAGAGCTGGCCGCATTTAATCAGGCAATTATAAATAATACTACTCCCCCGGTAACCATCGATGACGGAGTCTCTGCCCTTGACGTGGCTTACCAGATTCTTGATAAAGTGAATTTTTCTCTGGGAAAATTGTAATAAATAAAATCTTCCTGCGTTTCTAACTCATAGCACACAGGAAATTGTTTTACAGGATCAAAATTACTCCATGACGCACAGGTTATTGCATATCCTAACCGTACTTATTACAGCATTTGTTATTTGTACATCATGTGTTAAAAACGATGAAGAATCCATACCATCGTATATCTCCGTTGACACCAGTTATCTTGTTTCCCAGTCGGGTTTTTCCGGCTCCCCGAGTCATCGTATTTCTGATGTCTGGCTCTATGTTGATGAGCAACTTATTGGTGCTTATGAAACACCCGTCGATATTCCGGTCCTTGCCGATGGCCCTGTAGATATCCGTATGAAAGCAGGTATCATGGTAAACGGTATCTCCGACTCACGAACAGCCTATGAGTTTTATAAACCCTTCGAAACAAGCCTGACACTTGTTCGCGACAGCGTAATAATTCTTAACCCTCAGTATACCTACAAGGATAATGTTACCTTTAAATGGATTGAGGATTTTGAAGATTTTCAGTCAAGCTTTTCCCGCCAAAGAACCAGTGATACTACAATGAACATTACTACCGATGTATCTGAAGTCTTTGAAGGAAATGCCAGCGCGAAAATTGTTCTTGATACAAATGCCGGGGTTGACTTTTTTGAGTTCGTCAGCGATACAAATTATATTCTGCCTCAGGACGGCTCATCAGTAGTGTTGGAAATGAATTATAAGACTGAATCGGTACTCACCGTGGGTATTTTTGCCTACGAGCCTTTTGCAAACCAGGTCTCTATTCTGAATCTTAATCCTACAGATGAATGGAAAAAAGTGTATGTGTACCTTACAACAGCCATAACAACCTATCTGAATGCTGATTACTACACCATTTTCATTGGTGGTTATCCTGATGAAGGACAGGAGGAGTCAGTAATTCTAATCGATAATATTAAACTTTTATATTAGAGGTGTATGAATAGAAAGCTACAGGTTCTGAAGTATGTTTTGCTTGATTTGCTCTCTGCATGGATAGCCTGGTCGATATTTTTTCTTTTTCGGAAATACAGCCCTGAAGCACCTTTACATGAAAACCTCGGAGAAATATATGTTGATGCCAACTATTACCTTGGCATAGCCATTATTCCTGCTTTTTGGCTGATAATGTATACCATGATCGGTACTTACCGAAAAGTTTATCGGAAATCAAGGGTTAAGGAGCTGGGACAAACGCTGCTTATTACCCTCATAGGTGTCATAATTATATTTTTTGCCCTCATTCTCGATGATACGGTTTTTACTTATAAGTCGTATTATAAGTCTTTTCTTGTACTTTTCTTTCTTCATTTCACCATTACCTATCTTTTCAGAGTAATCCTGACTTCCATAACGGCCTATAGGATACACCATCGTAGGATTGGGTTCCCGACAGTGATCATAGGCAGTAATGGAAATGCTATTACCGTATATAACGAAATCGAGAATCAGGAAAAGTCCTCAGGAAATATGTTTGTGGGCTTTTGCCATGCCATAGAATATGACAATTATCGGTTGGCAGACTATCTGCCACACTTGGGTCATTATACACAATTACCGAAAATAATCAGGGAACATCATATTGAAGAGGTAATAATTGCCATCGAGCGTTCAGAACATGAAACGGTAGAGAAGATTGTTTCAGAGCTTGAGCAATGTGATGTTGTTATAAAAATCATACCCCATATGCAGGATTTTTTATTTGGTACGGTGCGCACAAGCGGCATTTTTCACACACCCTTAATTGAAGTTGTCCCGGAGATTATGCCGGTATGGCAGCAAACATTAAAACGTGGAATGGATATAGTTCTTTCAGCATTGGCCTTGCTGATATTGTCGCCGGTGTATATAATAACAGCATTATTTGTGAAGATAAGTTCTCCGGGTCCGATATTCTATAGCCAGGAGCGTGTTGGTAAGCATGGAAAACCCTTTCGGATGCATAAGTTTCGGTCGATGTATGTGGATGCCGAGAAGACAGGACCACAGCTTTCGTCAAAGGATGATCCGCGAATTACGCCCTTTGGAAAGATTATGCGTAAGTATCGCCTTGATGAGCTTCCACAGTTTTTTACCGTTCTAAAAGGGGATATGAGTATTGTTGGTCCGCGACCGGAGCGGCAGTATTACATTGATCAGATCAGCAAGCGGGCACCATACAACCGTTTACTGTTAAAGATAAAGCCGGGGATCACCTCATGGGGTCAGGTGAAGTACGGGTATGCTGAAAATGTTGATGAAATGGTCGAACGTCTGAAATACGATATCCTTTACATCGAGAATATGTCGCTGGCAATGGATTTTAAGATATTGATATATACGGTGCTGATTGTTCTTCAGGGCCGTGGGAAATAAAAAAAAGCCGTCAGAAAATCTGGCGGCTTTTTTTTTGAGCGGCAAATGGGACTCGGACCCACGACCCTCAGCTTGGGAAGCTGATGCTCTACCAACTGAGCTACTGCCGCGTTTCGTGGTGCAAAAATAGTAATTTTCCGCCATATCGAACCCCCCTCACGCATAATCTTTTCTGTCTCTCCTTAAAAATTACGCTATATTTGTAAAAAAATATACTCCAATGCTTTTAATCGCTGATGCCGGTTCAACAAAAATTGACTGGGTGCTCCTGGAAAAGGATCAAACAATGGCTTTTGTGCAAACCGATGGCTTTAACCCTTATTATTCCGACCCCGCAATACTGAAAAATATCCTTGCTGATAAGGTCCTTCAGAAAATAAACCCCGAAAATATTAAGTCTGTTATCTTTTATGGCAGCGGTTGCAGTACGCCTGCAAAACAAGATTTGGTGAGCAGTATCTTAAAAAAGTATTTTCCTGCTTCCGCCATTGAAGTACACCATGATCTGCTCGCTTCAGCACATGCTCTTTTGGGTGATTTGCCGGGTATCGCCTGTATCCTTGGTACGGGCTCGAATTCTTGCTTGTACGATGGTGATGATGTAGTAGAAAATGTTCCTTCTGTAGGATATTTTTATGGCGATGAAGGCAGTGGAACCGATTTTGGCAAACAACTTATTGAACACTACCTCCGCAATTCTTTACCGGAAAATATTAAATCCGATCTGGAAAAGGAATTTGACCTCTCTTTTGAAAAAGCAATGGATGCTATTTATAACAATAGTATGCCAAACCGCTTTTTTGCCTCCTTTAGCCCTTTTATTCTAAAACATAAAGAAGATAGCTTCATTAAGAATATTATTGAAAATGCCTTTGACAGGTTTTTTACATTTCAGGTAAAAAAATATACCGATTATAGTAATCATAAAATTTGCTTTGTGGGTTCTGTCGCCTTTCATTATCAGGAAATTCTTCGGCATGCAGCGGCAAAGTATGAGCTTACCGTAGGAAAAGTAATTCCAAATCCAGTGGAAGGTCTTATTGAATATTATCGCGATAAAATGGATACCGGGGAATTGTAGATAATTCCTTCCTGATGCATTGGATTTGTTTTTTTGGATTTTATTTCAAAGAAATTTTAACTTTGTTGAAACCTACTAAAGAGAACAATGCGAATAAGATACATATTTTTATTATTATTGATGATAGAATTGCTTCCTGCCTCCATGACAATGGCACAGCAGTCAGGTTATATCTTAACCCAAAATACCATAAAAGAGTTTTCATTTGATCTTTCTGTGGAACTTCCTGATTCAGAAACCAGGAAACATGATGCAGGCTCTTTTAACCGCCTTTCATTACCTGGTTACACCACCACAATGACTCCCGGTGATCCTGAGCTTCCCGTATTTGCCCGGCTGGTGGAAATCCCTGTCGGTGCAATGCCTGTTATTCAGATAACCTGTTCCGATTCATTGGAAATACCTTTGCAGAATCGTATTTATCCGCATCAGCCTTCCCTGTCGAAAAATGATGACCCTCAGGATGTTCCATTTTATTATAATGAAGATGCTTATGAAGGCAAGGGATACCTGCACCCGGAAATTGCATCGTACGAAATTCTTGGAACCTTACGCGACAGCCGTATAATGCGGGTTTCCGTGTGTCCGTTTGATTATAATCCTGCAAAAGGCAGCTTAACAGTTTATACTCAGCTGAGTGTAACAGTAACCTATGAGAATGGGAACCTTCAGCAGACACAGCAGCAGAAATTGAAATATGGTCATCTGCAATACAAAAACAGCGGATATGAATCGCTGCCAACAGATCCTGTACCATCTTCCACACCAATAACCTATGCTATTGTGGCCGATCGTATGTTTGAAAGTCAGCTGGCACCTTTTATCCATTGGAAGGAGCAGAAAGGTTTTAAGGTTATTATAGGATACACCGATGAAATTGGCACCACTACCAGCGCCATAAAAACGTGGCTTTCGGGTTTGTATAATACTCCTGCTCAGGGTTATTCAGCACCTTTATTCCTTTTGCTTGCCGGTGATATCAGTCAGATCCCCGCCTGGAGCGGCTCTGCAGGCAACCATAAATCCGACTTTTATTATGCCGAATACACCGGAGATATGCTTCCGGATTTGTATGTGGGTAGGCTTTCGGCCAATAATGCTGCCGAGATGCAGCCGCAGATCGATAAAACATTGGAATATGAACGCTATCTCTTTCCGGATCCCACTTTTCTTGATGAAGTGGTAATGGCTGCCGGTGCCGATAGCTACCATGCCCCAACCTATGGCAACGGGCAGATTGGCTATGGGACAGAGTATTATTTTAATTCCGACCATTCTATTACCAGTCATACCTACCTGCAACCGGAGCCTTCAGGTGCCAATTACAGCGGCAATATCCGGCAGAATGTCAGCGATGGCGTAGCCTATGCCAATTATACTGCGCATTGCAGCGCTTCCGGGTGGTCGAATCCCTCTTTCTATTCCAGCCATGTTCCGGCATTACAGAATCAAAGTAAGTATTGTCTGATGGTTGGAAATTGCTGCCAGAGTGCCACCTTCTCCACAACCTGCTTCGGAGAAATTGTCCTGCGAGCTGAAAATAAGGGCGCTATAGGCTACATCGGAGGAACCAATTATACCTACTGGGATGAGGATTTCTGGTGGGGCGTGGGTGTTGAGCCTATTTCCGCAACCCCGTCATATCACAGCAATAACCTGGGCGCATACGACCGCCGTTTTCATGATATGCCGGGTATTACGCGCGCCGACTGGTATGTTACGCAGGGCGAAATGCCCGTGGCAGGCAACCTGGCCGTTACACAAGCAGGCAGCTACCGGACTAACTACTACTGGGAGATTTACACCTTGCTGGGTGATCCCTCCCTTTCAGTGTGGCTGTCGCAACCTCCTCCAATGCCGCTTACCTATGCTGATCTTTCCATCGGAGACGAAGCGCTTGCTGTTACTGCCGCCTCCGACGTTCTTGTGGCGGTGATGGTGAATGACTCCGTATGTGATGTGAAAGTAATGGGCCCGGATGCAACGGCAAGTCTTACATTTCCGGCTTTGCAAGGTGGTGATACCCTGGTGATTACCGCAACTCATTTTGCCTTTCAACCGGTTATTGATACGGTGATTATTGAAAACACTGTAAATCAGGTTATTACGCTTACCCAGGGTTGGAATGGCGTTTCTACCTGGCTCGATCTTTCCGATAGCCTTACAACGAATATTTTTTCCGCAATAGCGGATACATTGATAATAATGAAGAATATTAATAATGTTTACTGGCCTCCCTATGCCAATAATATTCCGGTGTGGCAAAACAACAGCGGATATATTGTAAAGGTTACGGATGGCTGTCAGATAGTTTTATCCGGATTGCCGGGGACGGGGAATAGTATAGCCCTGACAGAAGGATGGAATCTGATAGCAGTACGCAGTGATGTTCCGGTGGATGTAACCCAGCTTTTTGCTCCTGTAATTGATGATTTAATTATCGTTAAAAACGCCATTGGCTCAGGAGTATACTGGCCATCAACGGGAGTAAATTCTCTGGGAAACATTATTCCCGGGAAAAGCTATATGGTGAAGATGGAGGCTCCGGGCATTATTACTTTTTAATATTAACAGCTTATTATACCAAAACATGAAAAAGCTATTTATTATTGCAGTGCTGTCGGCATTATGGCTGATAGTGCCTGCGCAAAACCGGGAGTGGTCTATCGTTGACAGCTACACAATCCCCGGAAAAGCCAGTGGTCTGGCTTCTGACGGAACGTATATTTATTTTGGAATCTATGGCTCCGGCGGCGATCATTTTTATCGCTTTGACCCGGCAACGGGAACAGCAACCGTACTTTTTACCAACCCTGCCATCGACGACTGCTTTGGCCTTACTTACGACGGTCAGCATCTATGGTTTGTCGATCAGCCTTCCGGCAGCAGCAACCCTGCTCTTGCCACAAAGGTTGATATGGCCGGCCAGATTTTGGAAACCATTGCCTTGCCCGATCACTATATGTCGGGAATTGCATGGGCTGAAGGAGATTTCTGGGTGAATACCTACTATCCTGATCCCGGAACGATTTACAAAGTCGATAATCAGGGAACACAACTAACCAGCTTTGTGGCCCCGGATGAGCAGCCCTGGGACATCTGCGTGCAGGATGAATTCCTTTGGATCGTGGATTATAATGCCAACTTTATCTTTAAACTCGATCAGGACGGTAATGTGGTTGATGGCTACGATTGTGAAAATATTAAGCCTGCGGGAATCGTTTTTGATGGCCAGTATCTCTGGTATGTCGACGGCCAGCTGTCCAGTGAGAGTACCTTATATAAGGTAGACCTCGGTGGCAGTGGAACTCCGGAAATACGGGTGCAGCCTTCCTTCTACAACTATGGTAATGTGACCGTTGGAGAAACAAAAACCGTTGACCTGCTGGTGGAAAACCTCGGTACCGACGACCTTGTAGTTACCGGAATTGACATTCCTGCATGGGCACCTCTGTCAACAGCAACAGCATTTCCTGTAACCATTTTACCCAATGAGTCGGCCACAATTGATGTTACCTATGCACCGGAATATTTTGGCGAACTGTCTGCAATTATTCACGTGATTTCCAATGATCCGGTTAACCCTGAAGTGCCGGTTGAGCTTATTGGTTTTGGCGTGGAATCGGGCCCGGCAATAGCCTTTGATGCTCCTGAACATAACTATGGTGATATCCGTTTGAATGCCTGGACACGCTGGTTCCTGACCATCGAAAACCGTGGTAATGAAATGCTTACCCTTGATAATAT
The DNA here is from genome assembly GCA_964594665.1 of uncultured Bacteroidales bacterium. Taxonomy (GTDB): domain Bacteria; phylum Bacteroidota; class Bacteroidia; order Bacteroidales; family BM520; genus BM520. Next base: position 11,319 of record CAZQNY010000015.1, on the reverse strand, counting down.
GGAGAGCTCATCGCCAAACTTTCTCCTTGATGAAGCTATCTCATTCCCGATTATTGTCCCTTCCAGAGGAACTTATAAAGCCGGTTTCTGGTTCCATCCCGAGTTGCAGGAATCATATTCAGGTGAAATTACCATCACCAGCAACGACCCTGACAATACAACAGAAATTATCACTCTCCAGGGTACCGGAGTGTATAACCTTTACCCCATAGGTGATCAGATATGGGAGTATCTTATTGATACTGACTATGATAATAGTCCCAAAGCTATAGAAACCATCGCTGATGTTACCGGTGATGGTGTGAATGATGTTATTGTTTGCTCGGAGGATGATTATGTGCGTTGTTTTAACGGCAACTCAGGCCCCTGGGCTGATGTGATGTGGGAACAGGAAATAGAATACGGTAATGTTTATGATCAGCCGGCAATAGAAATTGTTGCAGATATGAACGGTGACAGTTATCAGGATGTGGCTATTGGTACCGCCTGGGGAAACCGCAAAGTAATGGTGCTGAGTGGTAAAACCGGTGCCGTGGAATGGGAATTCGATACGGAGACCTTCGGCGACGGAGGTTGGGTTTATATGGTGGATGTGAGTCACGATTACAACAATGACGGCCATAATGATGTGCTGGCAGCAACAGGTAATAACCAGGATAACACAGGTAGTAAGCGCGTGCTTTGCCTTGATGTTACCAATGGAGAATTGATATGGCACAGCTATCTTGGCGGAGCAGTATTCTCTGTTATTGGCGTTGATGATATTACCGGCGATGGTATTCCCGATGCAGTGGCAGGAGCAACTGACCCCGGCGAGACTCAGGGGTATGTGTATGGTATTAACGGTACCAATGGTATACAGTTCTGGACAGTGGAGACCTCTGGTTCCAGCGTTTGGGCGCTGCTGGAGCTGCAGGATGCCAATGGTGACGGTGTTAATGAAGTGGTGGCAGGTGACTTCCAGGGTGCTTATTATCATATTGACCCGGTGGATGGAATAGTGCTGAACACTGGTTCTGTTTATGGTTCTATTCTGCTTCGCTTCGAGGCTCTCGATGATGTTGACGGCGACGGATATTTCGACTTTACCATTGCGCACAGTAAAACCAATGCCATGGCAGTAAGCGGTTACGATGCATCAGTTATCTGGTCGTATGCATTGCCTGATAAGTGCTGGAATGTAGCCCCCATAGAAGATATCAGCGGCGATAATATTTCTGATATTGTTGCCGGAACGCTCTTCCAGGATAACCAGGTAGTATATCTTAATGGTGTGGATGGCGATGAGCTGATGTCGGTGAATATTCCTTCTCCGGTAGATGCATTGTGGGTAACCGATGATGTTACCGGTGATAAGTCGTGGGAAGTAATTGTTGGCGGCAGGGAAGGTGAACTGTTGTGCCTCTCAGGAGGGCAATCGGCAGGAACAGGTATTACACCAATGCAGAATACTCCTTTCGATGTTCGCATTTCTCCCAATCCATTCCATGCCGGCACTGCAATAGAGGTTATGCTGGAACAGCAATCGTCTGTACAAATCCTTGCAACTGATGTGAGTGGAAAAGAGTTTCGTATTTTGGAAAAATTATCATTGCCCGCCGGTGAACATGTTGTTCTCTGGAATGGTTGTGATATACAAGGAAATGGCCTGCCAAATGGAGTTTATATGGTCACAGTTTATGGTGCTGAAAATCAGTATACTGTAAAAGTTGTGAAAAATTGATCCCATTGAAGGGCTGATTTTTATGGCATTTTCCTATTTTTACAAAAAAAGAATAAACCATTTCAAAACATGACCGATTTAACAACACGTTATCTGGGGTTGACCCTGAAAAGCCCGATCATTGCCGGAAGCAGTGGTCTTACCAGGTCGATAGAAAACCTGAAGAAAATCGAAGAACATGGTGCCGGAGCAGTGGTACTGAAATCGCTTTTTGAAGAGCAGATACACTTTGAGTCGCAGAAACAAATCCGTGATACCGAAGCATCCACAGGATATGGATATGCTGAAGCCTACGATCTGATAAGTAATTATTCCCGCGATCATCAGCTGGGAGAATATCTGGATCTGATTAAAAAAGCCAAAGAAGCATTGACGATACCTGTTATCGCAAGTATTAACTGCTATAGCGCAACTGAATGGACCACCTTTGCAAAACGCATTGAGGAGGCCGGTGCTGATGCCCTGGAACTTAATGTTTTTATACTGCCTACTGATGCCGAAAAATCAGGCGATGACTATAAGGCTGTATATATGGATATCATTGAAAAAGTGAAGAAGGCAACAAAACTGCCGGTAGCTTTAAAAATAGGATCCTATTTTACCGATATGGCACACTGGGTTACACAGCTTTCCTGGACTGGCATTCAGGGTGTTGTGATGTTTAATCGTTTCTTTACCCCTGATATTGATATTGAGCATATGAAGCTCATTGGCGGCGGTCGCTTTAGCAATAAGGAGGAGTTTCTTAATGCTATGCGCTGGATTGGAATCCTTTCCGGGAGTGTGAAGTGTGATCTGTGTGCTTCAACGGGTATCCATAATGGTGAAGCAGTGGTGAAACAGCTGCTTAGCGGTGCCAAAGCCGTGCAGATGACCTCTGTGTTATACCAAAAAGGGTTTGTAGAGATTGAAAATGCCAATAAATTCCTCTCTGACTGGATGGAGCAGAATGG
>CAZQNY010000015.1:0-8543 GCA_964594665.1 uncultured Bacteroidales bacterium | reverse complement strand
TTGTAGAGATTGAAAATGCCAATAAATTCCTCTCTGACTGGATGGAGCAGAATGGCTACACCTCATTGTCGGACTTTGCCGGAAAGATGAGTATGAGCCAGTCTGATAATCCTGCGGCCTATTCGCGGGTACAGTTTATGAAGCACTTCGCCGGGATAGAGTAATATTGATCCTTTTATGATATTTAAACGGCTGCCTGGGGGTGGCCGTTTTTTTTGAAATACTTCCATGAATCACACATATTTCCGGGGTGAAAAACAGCGAAACACTGCCGAAACACAGCGCAACACAGCGTACCCCAAAAATCAATATTTATCAGGGAAACATCCGGATTTGAGGTTTTTCTCCATTACTAATCTCTTTATGCCGTTTTTAAGACTTTTTACATTAAAGTTTAGTAGCAACCCAACCGGCTTTTTTGCAAACTTCATATAGGTTAAAAGCTGAGCTTCATGAACATTATTCAGATTATCAACAACCTTTAATTCAATGATCACCTGATCCTCAACCAGTATATCCATACGATAGCCATAATCTATTTCAAGGTCTCTGAATGTTATGGGAAGAATCTTTTCTTCTTCCGCCTTTAAACCAAATCGTCTCAATTCATAGGCAAGACATTTTCTGTATGCGGATTCCAATAAACCAGGCCCCAGGGCAGAGTGTACTGTATAGGCACAGCTCAGGATTTTTCTTGTGATTTCATTTATTTCCATGATAAAACACTTTGTTGTTTATTGTTTAATACAGAAATAGGGAAAAAGGAACCCTTTGAAGGTTGAATTTTTTTGGAACGCAGAGTATCGCAGAGTTAACGCCATGTCGCGCAGAGTTTTTTTGATAAATGCTTTTATGAAAACCCCTGACGGTTGGGGTGACAATCCGCGAAACACTGCTGAAACACAGCGAAACACAGCGTTCAAAATAAAGCACAGTATATAAAAATGATAACCCGAATTTATTTTTAACTTTGTATAGTAATGATTTGTTGTTCATTTAATTTTTTAAAATTCTTGTGTTTTTTATTTGGGTATTATTCGTTTTTTTTAAGTGTGAAATATATAAATGACGTTACCAGTACATACCGATGTAAATACTAATGAACTGTCTAAAGTATATAGGAATACATCAGCTACATACAAGTTTTATTGGTTTATTTCTATAATTGATATATTTATAAGTGAACGTCGCCGAACTATATCATTTTGGGATATTATTATTGGAATGATTGCAGAAGCTTGGTATCCGATTCATTATTTTCACTTGTCATTTGGCAAATCAGATTCTTTGTATAATCAAATAATGGAATTACAGCGTCGGTTATACATACCAATTGATGCGACCAAAAGTGAAATTAAAAGAATTTTGCGAAATGCAATTGAAGATACGTCTATTAAATCTTTGATAAAGGTGTTTTCTTTAAATGTTCCGTATAGATTCTTATCACCATGGATCCGGTACGAGAATGATTTAGATACGATGCTTAAATCGCAAGACTTTAAAAATGATTGTTTGTATGCAATAAAAGATGACAATATTACTATTAATCCTATATGGGATGAATATTTACTTGAAAATTACCGATTATTAAGAGATTATACTTTTTGGAATTTAACCCTATTTATCCAAAAGCGAAATCCCAATGTTCCAGATGTGCCTTCTAAGTTACGAAAACCTGTTAATAGAGAATCATTAACTCGTCAACATAAGTTTTGGGATACTTTTATTGAATTGAATGGTTTTATGAATTGTATTTATACCGGAAAAAAATTATACAAAGCAAATTATGATTTGGATCATTTTGTCCCATGGAGTTTTGTGTCTCATAATTTAATATGGAATTTGCTTCCGGCTGATTCAGCCATTAATTCATCGAAAAGCAATAATCTACCTCCCTTGGGAGATTATTTAGAACCATTTGCCATATCCCATCAAAAAGCTATTAAGGTGATCTATGAAAAAAATCCAAATGAACCGATCCTTGAAGATTACCTGACAATCTGTGATTCCTTGTCAGATATAACCCATTTGTCCGAGAATGATTTTTTGAATTTGTATAAAAGAACATTTAATCCAATTGTTCAGATAGCTGAGAATATAGGTTTTACATATTGGGAGAGGAAATAAATTTATGCAAGAAAAGATAAATAAACCACATCTAACTGCCAAGAGGCGTTCTGTCTTGTCGTTTTCGAGTTCGTTTTTGCATGAACACGGTTTGTTAAAAGGTGAAATATTGGATTTTGGATGCGGGTATGGGAAAGATGTGCTCGAATTAAAGAAAATGAATTATAAAATATTAGGTTTTGATAATTATTATCAGCCTGAATATCCAATCAGAAAATTTGATACTATTTTATGTAATTATGTTCTTGATATTGTCGAATATGATATACAAAAAGACATATTAATGTCTGTTTCGGAGTTATTAAAACCGACCGGACGTGCATATTTTACTGTTAAAAGAGGTGTTAATCAAGATCAATACCTCCCTACTGGTTTTGAGAATGAATATACTTATCAATGTAATATTAATCTTCCTTTTAATAGTATTTATCTTGATTCTATCCGGGAAGTGTATGAATATCAGCATTATAATACAATTATTAGGGCTGGTGCTATTTGTCCTTTTTGTGCGATTGATCAAAATACAAAATTGCTAACAGAAACCGATACAGTTATTGCTGTTTATGATAATTTTCCTGTAAGTAATGGTCATATATTAGTTGTTCCAAAGCGTCATGTATCAAACTACTTTGATCTGTCAATAGCAGAGCAGGAGGATTTACTCTATGTAATTAATCATTGTAAACTAATCCTTGACCATAACTATAATCCGGATGGCTATAATATTGGGGTTAATGTCGGAGTACCCGGAGGCCAAAGTATCCCACATGTCCATATTCATTTAATCCCAAGATATAAGGGAGATATGAAGCATCCAAAAGGGGGCGTTCGTGGAGTAATCCCTTCAAAACAAAACTATTAATTTAATCAAGGAAAAACTGTGCCCTTGTCTTTCTTTATTGAAACTGCTCCAGCCGGTCCGTCATGTTTTTGCGGATATTGAAACCATACAGGTAGGAATCCATGAAATGCAGATTTCCCAGAGGAAACAGATCCTTAAGCGACTCCTGGAAACAAATCTGTGGGTCGACATCCGTGGCAATAAGGAAATGGTTCTCAATATAAACACCTGTATAATTTATAACCGTATCAAAAGTGCCTGTTGTTCGGTTATATAACAAGGTTCCCAAGTGTTCTTCCTTCGACGCCGGCGTGCCGTCTGTAACCCAGTTGAGCGGATTGATGCACACCTCCGGATTATTTATTACCGGCGATATTCCACTTGCATCTGTGATGGTATTGTAGCAAATGATAACCCCTGTATCATCTTCCCCTGTGGCAGGGATAATCCGGCCAGGGTATTGTTCTGTTTCCGGAGTGGTGATTTTCCAGCCAAAAGTGTAGGCCGCAACCATTCTGTTGAAGGTCTCCTGCTCCATATCCTTGATCAGATCTAATAATAATTCAGAACCCTGACTGTGGCCCAGAAGGATAAACGGCCTTCCGTTATTTATACTCTCCAGGTAATAATCAAAGGCATTGCTGATATCTGCATAGGGCACAGCAATGCGTTTTTCCAGCGAATCTTCTGGCATCGCTACCGTTTCCATAGTAACCTGCCGGTAATATGGCGCAAAGAAGTTGAAGGTCGTATCGGCGTACATCATTTTATTGAAACCGATGTTCCCATTGGCCGCATCCCGCTCCTCCGACTGATAAATATCGGTGTAATAGATACGCTCGCCATCATCATTCACCGGTTCTGTCCCCAGGGTAGGGTAGACGTAGAAGATGTCGGCTGTGAGCGTTGTGTCGATGGCGTTATCACCGTACCAGAACAGCGTGTCGGTGTAATCCGGTGGTGCCGGGACAAAGCTGTTGAGAGCTGTGGTGGCCTCTTTGTTGCAGGAGGAGAGGAGGATTATAAGGAAAATGCTTATTGACTGGATGATGTTTATGTTTTTCATAGGGTTATTAGCCTTCTTATTTGTTTGATATTAAGTTGTAACACTCCCTTTATTAATGCTTCAATATTTACAGGTAAAGCCATGGAGAAATAAGTAATTAAAGATTATTCGAATTTTGCACAATCTCAATTTGCAAAACAAATATAAGGATTTAATGTATAGGTTATTTTGATCGCACAGTAATCGAACCTAATAAAGAAATCCAAATAAATACAATGGGATCTTCTCTGCATTACCAATTTCAATATTATCGGAAATAATATAAGAATCAGCGACCTCTGCGATTTGCTTTCTTGTTTTCGCCTTTCCTCCAATTTCAAAGGTGTATTTATTGTTAACAAAGAAATCACCAACTGTCGTATATTGGATTGGGTTACTCTCCTTTAGCTGATTGATAAAAAACGTTTCCCTTATGGTTCCTGTATTAACACCGTCCATTGCTAATGCCTCCATGAAGTTGCTGTTCTCGAGGAAAATACGATCTGGCTTTTGAAGTTTGGTTATCCCCATCGCTTCCTTATGTAAGGCGATAATGATTTTGCTCTCAGTCATTGCATATAGGTATTGTAGCAATGATTTTCTGGAAACTCCAATTCTTTCACTCAGCTTTGTGATATTCGGGAAGAACGGAACTGATTCTGCAATAATCTGTAACAGTTGCTTTACTTTTGGGATATAGACTGCATTAATATTTCGTAATCCTGGTAGCTCTACCTCCAGTGTTATATTGATAATTTCACGAATTCGCTGAAAGTAGGTCTCAGGTTGTTCTTTATAAAATGGAAAATATCCGTGATTCAGGTAGGCCTCGAAATGTGGGAAGATTTTAATCTTTGTTGAAATATCCCGTGCGATTTCAGTGTGTGATGTGATTATCTCTTCCAAACTGATAATCGGATATTCAGACTCCGTAGTCATATTAAGGTACTCCCGGAATGAAAACCCCTGCATCTCATACATAACCGCTCTTCTGCTAAGGTCTGCTCTCGAATTAAGTATTTCAAGGAGTGATGAACCTGTAAATACTACCTTCAGTTCGGGGAAGTCGTCGTAAATATTTTTTAACTCTTGTGACCAGTTGGGGTATTTATGAACTTCATCGACAAAAAGATATTTGCCCCCTCTTTGCACAAAGTCATTTGCGAGGTAATAAAGCCTGTGTTCCAGAAACCAGATATTATCAAGACTAACATACAGCGCATCTAAAGAACTATCCAGGTGTAACCTGATGTATTGTAAAAGTAATGTAGTCTTACCTACTCCCCGCGCACCTCTGATACCAATTAATCTGGCATCCCAGTTTATCTTCTGCATAAGACTTCTTGTGAACTCTACCGGGGTATTTTGTAATTTTTTCTGCGTTAATTCGATAAGTGTATTCATGATAGTGTTATCTGTAAGTTACAAAAGTGCGCCCAAGTTGTTACTTGTAGATTACAAATATAGGTATAATTTGTTACTTACAGATAACGAAATCATGCTTTCCTGAATTTTTTGAGAATAATGTTGAGGTTTTATCTGTCCTGACTATCTTAAAAAAACGGTCAGCTGTATTTAGGGATGGTCATTAAACCAAACTTCAATATTGAGAATTCAAACTTCAAAATTAATGAAGAATATTAAATGTAAAAGTATGGATATTGATTATTTTAATATATAATAAATAATCATTAATAAATAATCATTAATAAATAATCATTAATAAATAATCATTAATAAATAATAAATAAAAAAAAACGGATTAACTGGAAGTGTTTTAATAGCTAACTCTGTGTCCTTTACTTAATTATTGAGTATTACTTATTAGATATTGGTTATTAAATCAAAATTCATTATTAATGATGAATATTAAATGTAGAAGTATGAATATTGATTTAAAGATACGACCCTCCTTCGCTAAAGCTACGGGTAGGATACGATCCTCCTTCGCTAAAGCTACGGAGGATGCGAAAAGCCACCGCGTAAACGGTGGCTTTCTGTGATCGAGGCAGGATTCGAACCTGCGACCGACGGCTTAGAAGGCCGTTGCTCTATCCCCTGAGCTACTCGACCAGCCCTTAATGGGGCGCAAAAATACAAAATTTTTTCTATTGCACTGCATTCCCGTGCCTTAATTTTTATTCCCGTGTATTTCAACCCCCCTCTTTTGCCGCTTATTCCATATTTTCACCTATTTTTGTACTCCTTATCGAAAAAAAATATCTATGAGTATCCTGATAAAAAATGTTCGTCTCAATGGTGGTGCCACTGATATCTTTATCCGGGGTAACAGTATTGAGCGTATTGAGAAAAATATTCAAATACAGGCCGATACCGTGATTGATGGTACCGGAAAGGCTGCAATTCCTTCGTTTGTAAATGGTCATACCCATAATGCCATGACGCTATTCCGCGGTTTTGCCGAGGATATGCGCCTGGAGGAGTGGCTGAGCAAAAAAATCTGGCCCCATGAAGCAAAACTTACCGAAGAGGATGTGTACTGGGGCGCTATGCTGGGCTGCCTGGAGATGATTAAGTCCGGTACTACGCTGTTTAACGATATGTACTGGCATTTTCACGGTACAGCACGTGCAGTGGAGAAAATGGGTATCCGCGGGGTGCTCTCAGCCGTGATGTTTGATAACTTTAACCCTGAGGCAGCTGAAACGGTGAAGAAAGATATTGTCAGGCTTTATGAAGAGTCAAAACAATACTCCGACCGCATTACTTTTGCCCTGGGACCACATGCTATCTATACGGTTTCTGCCGATTCGCTGAAATGGGCCAGGGCTTTTGCCGATGATCATCAGCTGCCGTTTCATATTCACCTCTCCGAAACGGAGGTGGAGGTGAATAACAGCATTAAGCAGTTTGGCGCCCGCCCGGTGGAATACCTGGATCAGATTGGTGTGCTCGGTGAAAATGTTATTATCGCCCATGGCCTCTGGCTTTCGGATAACGATATTGAGCTGCTGGCAAAGCATAAGGTGAAGGTGGTTCATAACCCTAACTCCAACCTGAAGCTGGCATCAGGATACCAGTTCCGCTATCAGGAGCTTCGCGATGCCGGGGTTTGCGTAGGACTGGGCACCGACGGATGCTCGTCAAGCAACAACCTGGATATGCTGGAGGCGATGAAGGTTGCCAGCCTGTTGCAGAAGGCCTGGCGCTATGATCCTACTGCTTTGCCTGTGGATGAAGCCATGAAAATGGGTACCGAAAACGGCGGGCGTATCTTTGGCCTTAAGCTGGGACGCATCGAAGAGGGCTATCTCGCCGATATTAACCTGGTGGATCTTTCCGACCCGGCACTGGTACCGCTGCATAACCTTAATGCCAACCTGGTGTACTCCGCCGGAGGAAACTGTATTGATACCGTGATTTGTGACGGGAAAGTAGTTATGGAAAACCGCCATGTGGACGGTGAAGAAGAGATTATTAAAAACGCCCAGGAGACGGCAATGACCTGGATAAAACGATAAGCTATGTTAGAGAAGTTTAAAGAGAGTGCAGCCTATATTCAAAGCCGGACAGCCTTGCGCCCGGAGATTGCTATTATCCTTGGCAGTGGCCTTGGCGAGCTGGCGGAACAGATAGATAAAGAAATCGTTATTCCCTACAGTGAGATTCCCAATTTTCCGGTCTCCACGGCCATAGGCCATAAAGGAAACCTGATTTTTGGTACCCTTGGCGGGAAGCCCGTGATGGCCATGCAGGGGCGCTTCCACTTCTATGAAGGTTATAGCATGCAGCAGGTGACTTTCCCTATTCGTGTGATGCACTTTCTGGGTATTAAAAACCTCTTTGTTTCCAATGCTGCCGGCGGACTGAATCCTGACTTTCATGTGGGCGATCTGATGGTTATTGAGGATCATATCAACCAGATGCCCAACCCGCTGATTGGCCCGAATTACAATGATCTGGGGCCACGGTTTCTGGATATGACATTTCCTTACGACAAGGAGATCCGCAAGATCGCTTATGAAGTGGCGGAGGAACTGAGTATTCCACTGCACAGAGGTGTATATTATGCCTCCACAGGCCCGACTTTTGAAACGCCCTCCGAATACCGCTACTTCCGCAATGGCGGTGGTGATGTCTGCGGCATGTCAACTGTGCCGGAAGTTATCGTAGCACGCCATATGGATATCAAAGTCTTTGGCATGTCGGTGGTTACCAACGAAGCACACACCTTCGACGATGACTACAAAAACGATGGTGAAGACGTTATCGTGGCAGCTGATAAAGCCGCAAAAAAAATGAAGATTCTTTTTGAAGGGATTATTTCCAGGTTGTAAATAAACCTGTCACTATACATTCTACATCTCTGGTATAGACGCACCGCCGTGCCTCTCTTGGTGTTTGCCATTCCGCCGTGCGTCTCTGAATGTTGCTTTTCACATCACCTGTGTTTAGTGAAAAATTTCATGACAATGCATGAAGTTTCTGACTTTATAATCATTGCTGCTTAATTCGAGATCACCAGGTTTTCAAATAATCCACCTAAAAGAGGATAATTCAGGAAACACT